>CAMZKG010000069.1 GCA_947311105.1 uncultured Saprospiraceae bacterium | reverse complement strand
TATAAATCTAAAGCCTTGATTCTTGAGCTTACGCTCAATTACCTTAAATACGGCTTGCTTGCTTTTTCCTTTTATTTTGAACATTTGCTTTTTTTTGTTGATGGGGGACGGGGAGAAAATTCGTGAATTTTCTTTACCATACGGGGGGAGAAAATTCGTGAATTTTCTTTACCATACGAGTAGAGAAAATTCGTGAATTTTCTCTACTCGTATTCATTTTTGGTGTCGAAACCGTGTTGGCGTAACACCTGATCCTTTTTGAATAATTCCAAATCGCTTTGTACCATCTCACCGACCAACTGCTCTAGTGAATAGGTGGGTTGCCAACCTAATATTTTCTTAGCCTTAGTAGCGTCTCCTATTAATAATTCTACTTCAGTGGGCCTGAAATATTGGGGATCAACAGCCAATACTTCTTTGCCTATTGGTAAATCGTATTTTTTGCTGGACTTTATTTTGGCGACTTCTTTTAATCCGTTGCCGGAAAATTCTAGTTCTACTCCTATTTCGGCGAAAGCCATTTTCACAAAATCCCTGATAGATGTTGTTCGACCTGTTGCGATAACAAAGTCTTCGGGTTGGTCATGCTGTAGGATTCTCCACATCAACTCTACGTAATCTTTGGCATGCCCCCAATCTCTTTTGGCATTCATGTTGCCTAAGTAGAATTTATCTTGGAGACCTAGCGCAATTTTTGCGACAGCTCTGGTTATTTTTCTCGTTACGAAAGTTTCGCCACGTAGGGGAGATTCGTGATTAAACAAGATACCATTACAGGCATACATATTGTAGGCTTCCCGATAATTTACTGTAATCCAATAGGCATACATTTTTGCGACAGCGTAAGGTGACCTAGGATAAAAAGGTGTTTTTTCGGTCTGGGGTATTTCTTGAACTTGACCAAATAGCTCTGAAGTGGACGCTTGATAAATTTTTGTTTTTTGCGCAAGCCCTAAAATACGAATCGCTTCTAACAAACGCAACGTGCCCATTGCATCAACATCTGCGGCATATTCAGGCATCTCAAAACTTACTGCGACATGTGACATGGCCGCAAGGTTATAAATCTCATCAGGCTGGATTTCTTGAATGATTCGGATAAGATTGGTACTATCCGTTAAATCTCCGTGATGTAGGATGAATTTTCGATTATCTACATGCGGGTCTTCATACAAAGCATCTATCCTTGAAGTATTAAAAGAAGATGCTCGACGCTTTATACCGTGCACTTCATATCCCTTGCTCAGAAGCAATTCAGAAAGATAGGCGCCATCTTGGCCCGTAATTCCTGTTATTAAGGCTTTTTTCATTTTATTTTTTTCTTCTTGTAAATAGTTTTTGCGGCTATTTTATCAAAAATGAATTTTGTTCAGTTGATAAAAACTCATCTAGCACATTCTGGCTCGCCACGATTCAAATACCAGAACAAACTCCTACTACCTAGCGTTAACAAAATCCAAAAAAATTTCTTTATTTACTACTTGGTAAGTAGCGTCAGGGTAATTTTTTGTCCAAGTAATAGGTACTTTAGGAGTTTTCTGCCCCCACTTAAATTCATAAGCGTCTATCCGCCCATCATACTCTTCGACATAATCTATCTCCACCCCCGAGTAGGTACGCCAGAAGTAAGACTTCCGAACCCACTCATTATATTCAATCACTTTCAACCGTTCCAAGATTAGAAAATTTTCCCATAACTGCCCTACATCTGTTCGATTGTTTAAGGGAGAAAAATTTCCGATAATTGCATTTCGGATGCCTACATCGAAAAAGAATATTTTATCCATTTTAGCTATCTCTTTTCTCCTGTTTTTCGAAAAGCCCGACAACCTAAAAACCACAAAAGACTTTTCTAATAAATCTATATAACGCTCAACTGTTTCACTAGTCGTTTTAAGCGTTTTCGCTAACTCATGTATAGAGACTAAGTTGCCTATCTGAAACGCTAACAACCTTAACAAGTCGTATAACATTTTAGAATTTTTCAATTTTGCAAAAGTCAAAACATCTTTGTAAAGATAAGAAGAAGCCATTTCGTCAAGAGCTCTTATTTTTTTCTTCCTTTCGGAAAAACTCATCAATCTAGGATAGCCCCCCAGAACAAGGTAAGACTTCACAAACTCCTTTAATTCGTAAGTATTAAAAATATGACTTAACTCACTAAAGCCTAGGGGATAAAGCAAGATCGTTTTCGTTCGCCCGGTCAATGGCTCTTTAATGCTATTGGCCAACTCAAAGGAAGACGAGCCACTTAAAATAATCTTTAGTTCTGGTTTGGCATCATAAAGGATTTTGATATTTACACCGATATTTTCAATATTCTGAGCTTCATCAATAAACAAAACATCATAACCTTCTACAAAGTCCTGCATCACTCTTAAATCCAGACTTGAAAAAACTCGCTGATAACGAAACTCTTCTCCATTAACCCTTAACGTTTTTAGGTTTAGCTCATCCAATACTTTGTTCAGCATTGTTGACTTTCCAACCTGACGTGCACCATATACTACCAATATATCCTTTTCGCTAGTAATATGCGCCAAAATGCTCTTCTCGACCTGTCTTTTTATGTACATAAGGCAAAAATACAAATTTTTCAGGTAGAGCCTGAAAAATTTATATTAATTTTTCTGGTTCAACCCTAAAAATTACATTTTTAGCAAAAAAAAAAAAGATTAGCTTAATAAGGGCTTCAACAATCCTAGGAGCTGTTTGACAACCCCATAATTTAGGTATTCACCCTTTGGTCAAGCTTTGAATTTAAATAAATTTTGGAACACTATTCCGAAATTTTTAATAATGCTCATACCGCTCCCAAGCAAAATTAATAATATTTCGTTCTGAACGACTAAATTCGATGCCAATCAAGTATATTTCCGTAGAATCTAGGTATTTTTCGTAGTATTTACGCTCTTTGATTTGTTGCATAGGATTATTGGTTGCTTCTTCGGAAAGTTTGAATTCAAAGATATAGGTACGCGCATTCATCCGTAGGGTCATATCCACACGCCCTTTATTGGTGGTATCTTCGGCTATGGTTTCTAGTCCTAGACTGGCGAAATAGGCATAGATTATACTGGCATAATATCCTTCGTAGTGGGCTATTTTGTTGTTGGTGAAATTGTGATATGGGATTCCTGCGAAAAGGGTAAATAAAACATTTTTCAATCGATCCAAATCAGCTGATTCAAAAACTCTAACTAAATTTGTTCGTTGCTCAATACTTTCACTATCATATTTAGTCAAAGATGTTATAAATAAACTATTTAGGGATGTTTGGACTTCAAGATTAGGTACACCCAATAGATATTTAATACCAAAAGGCTCTCTTATCTTTTCTTTTATGGTCAAATATCCTGTTTGCCAAAGTAAAGCTTCTAGATGGATTGTATCAATATCAAAACTATCCAACATCTCTCCGGTAGCTTCAAAATTTTCAATCATTGGAATGGAATAATCTCGCGAATAAAGAATATCCACTAAAAACTTCGGACTTCCTGTGCTCCACCAGTAGTTTCTAAATTCACAATTGTTTGACAAGAACAAGAGAATATCAAATGGATTATAAACCTTATCACCTAGATAATTATAGCCGTTGTACCATTTTTTTACTTCTGCCAAATCTACTCCTTTTAATCGATTTGCAAAAGCTGATTCCATCTCATTTTGAGTATAGCCGCAGATGGTGGCATATTTTTCCCGTAAGGTAATATCTTCCAGGTTATTTAGTCCACTGAAAAGACTCATCTTTGAAAATTTGGATACGCCTGTAAGAAAGACTAGGCGAATATATTGATCGTTTTCTTTGATGACGGAATAAAATTCTCGTAACTCATTGCGCATGAGTTCTGCAACTCTAGCATCCGTAATATTATCTAAAATAGGTTTATCGTATTCATCTATTAGGATGACTACTTTTTTATTGTATTTGGCGTAAGCGGATCGGATGAGATGTTTGAAACATGCTTTTCGTGCCAAGCCTGATTCACATTCCAGTTTTAAATATTGTTGAACATCTTTTAGTATTCCACCTAAATTATAATCAAAACTCTCTTTCGTATTCCCGACTCCACTCCCAAAACTTATTTTCAAAACGGGATACTTATCTTCAAAATCCCATTTGTCTTCGATGTACAATCCTTTGAAGAGTTCTTTTTTTCCTTCGAATATACTTTTTAGGGTATCGAGAAATAGGCTTTTGCCAAATCGTCGGGGACGGGATAGGAAGTAATATTTACCTGTCGTAATTAACTGGTAGGCTACTTCGGTTTTGTCTATATAAACATAACGGTCTTCGATGATTTCGCTAAATGTCTGTATGCCTACTGGTAATTTTTTCATGCTTTGTATTCTCGTAATATTACGGGATTGATTGAGTTTTCAAAGGGTTTATTTTTGTTCAATTGCATAATCGTTCAACTGAAACCAGGCAAAACCACTGTTAAAATTCGGCTCTCAGCATCAAACAAAAAAGCCTATTAATTCTTCGGAGTAGACTCAAGGCTTTTTTATGTTAGAAAAAGAGCAGCAGGAATAGCGTAAATACTTTCATTAAAGGTTTGTATTCTTTTATCATTACTGATAATAAAGCTTTTGAGCACTGGTTTGTCTAAAATCTCTTTGACGCTTACCAAATGCCGGACATCACTTTTGTTTATATGTACAGATTGCTTTATTTCAATAGGAAAATACCCCTGTTCTGTTTCTATCAACAAATCTATCTCAAAGCCATCATGCGAACGAATGTGATAAAATTCCCCAATAAAACCTGCCGTCTTTAATTGTTTTATGATTTCTGGGACAATAGCACTTTCAAATTCATGCCCTGTCAAATCCCCCCTTTTTCCTACAATCGCCCGTTGAATCCCTGGATCTAAATAATGTAATTTTGGGGTTTTTGATAACCGTTTTAGCTTATTTCGATACCATGGCTTTAGGAACACAATTTGATAACTCAAGGACAAATATTCCAAATAGCGTTTTGCGGTTTTTGACGAAATACTGGCTTCCTTCCCTAGCAACGAGTAATTCATTTGCTGACCAGTCAGAAGAGCTGTTATTTTTTGAATTTTGACGAAAGGCTCTAAAGATTTGAATTCGGCCAAATCTCGTACATCTCGCTCTAAATAGGTACGAATATATGTGCGCAACCACTCAAAGCGGTCATCATCACTGATATTTTCATCAACAAGAGCAGGATATCCCCCAAAGTTTAGATAATAATCATAGGCACGGATTCGGTCAGTATAATCATCCCATAATTTGAATGGTCGAATCTCTTCGATTGGTTCATCAAGGGCTATTAACTTTTGGAGCAATGATTTGGCTGGTAGGTCATCCCAAGCAGTAGTCCGAATTTCCGGAATTGTTAAAGGATAAACATCCACAATGATGCATCTTCCCGCAAGTGATTCTTTGACCTTTTTCAACAAGAGCAACTGACTTGAGCCTAACAGCAAATATCTTGGCTTAGGATATTGGTCATATACAGACTTTACACTTTCAACTAAAACAGGTTCTTTTTGAATTTCGTCAAGGATCGCTTGGGGATAAAGTTTAGCCCACTGTGCTGCGGTCAGATTCTTATAGTCCAATCTTAAAATTGGATCTTCTATCGATAGGTAGCTATATGCTGGGAACGCAAGTCGAGCCAAGGTCGTTTTTCCCGTTTGCCTTGCCCCTGTTAACACAATAATTCTTGCTAAGGGGGACTTAGATTTGGCTAAAAGTAAAGATTTTAGGACTCTTGATTTCATTTTTACACGTAAATTTTGGAATTCTATTCCGAAATTTACGCTTAATTGTTGTAAAAACCAACTATTTTAGTTAAAAAGTTGAGCTTACTCCGAAAAGTCGTTGTAGTCTCTAACTAAAGAATGGTGCAAAACTTTATTTTGTTCAATCGTGCAATCGTACAATCGTTCAACTGAAGCCACCAAACAATCAAAAACTAGCTTTTCTCTAAAGATGCAAAAATATCTAATAATATTCTAACAATCCTAGGTGCTGTTTGACCATCCCATAATTTGGGTATTCCGCCCTTTTTCCAGTTTCCTGAAAAAAGCTGGTTCATTGCGGGGGCAATATTGTCTGGATTGGTCCCTACTAATTCATTAGTACCGACAGTAATTGTTTCTGGTCTTTCCGTATTATCTCTCAAGGTCATGCAAGGCACGCCCATCACGGTAGTCTCTTCGGTAATACCTCCTGAATCCGTAATCACGGCAAAAGAGTGCTTAACCAAATAATTAAATTCTAAATAGCCCATCGGGCCGACATAGTGCAGATTGGGCGCTTCAATCTCTAAATTTTGCAACATTTTAGCAGTACGTGGATGCACCGGGAAAACAATCGGCATTCCCTGACTATTATTAATTATTTCATCCATTAATGATTTTAGTTGCTGTTCTTCATCGACGTTAGCAGGTCGATGGAGCGTCATCACAAAATATTTTTTTGGCGTAAGCCCTAACTCACCCCAAATAGCCGGCTTGCGCAAACGATCTTGATTTTTGAGTAGAGTGTCGATCATGGTATTTCCCACATAAAAAATCTTTTCATCCCCATGCCCTTCTTTTTTCAAATTCGCTTGCGCAACATCTGACGTAATAAAGAAATAGTCAGTTATCGAATCCGTCAACATACGATTGATTTCTTCAGGCATCGAAATATCAAAGGAGCGAATGCCTCCTTCAACATGAGCTACCTTAATTCCTAATTTTTTGGCAGCAATAGAACAAGCCATAGTGGATGTAACATCCCCCACCACTAGACACAAATCACTTGGCGACTCCATCAATATTTTTTCATAAGCCATCATAATCCCCGCCGCCTGTGTCGCTTGAGTCCCCGACCCTATTTGTAGATTAATATCTGGTAGCGGTATATTCAATTCTTCAAAGAATGAGCCGCTCATGTTTTTGTCATAGTGCTGCCCTGTG
>CAMZKG010000068.1 GCA_947311105.1 uncultured Saprospiraceae bacterium | reverse complement strand
TGGAGTAGCCCCCCGTTTGGTAAACGCCAACAATGCACCAACCCAAAAAAAAGGAAAAGGTGCGTTTGCTAAACGTCCCCCAACAATGCACCAACCCAAAAAAAAAGGAAGGATTCGTTTGGTAAACGCCAACAATGCACCAACCCAAAAAAAAAGGAAAAGGTGCGTTTGCTAAACGTCCCCCAACAATCCACCAACCCAAAAAAAGGAAAAGGTGCGTTTGCTAAACGTCCCCCAACAATCCACCAACCTAAAAAAAAGGAAGGATTCGTTTGGTAAACGCCCCAATCCACGAACCCAAAAAAAAAAGGAAAATGTGCGTTTGCTAAACGTCCCCCAAAACCAAATTCAGGAACTTACTCCTGAAGCTGATAATCCACCAATTTTAGCATTTTCACATAATCGTTTTTGAAGATAACAGGTTGATTATCAAGATTATCCGACGGATTGTTATATTCTTCCGTAAAATGATAATCCACAAACAAACCTTGGGTATTAGGCACAGAAAAAGAACCTGCTTTATTGGTCTTGATAAGTTGGATTAAAAAATTACCCAAGTCAAATCCTTTGTAGGCATTCTTTTCGGGCAAGGTGCCATAAGCTTCATAAAACCTTTTTTCAAATGCTTTGGTTTGGGCATCTCGATGAATCACGTCTGCCGTCGGAATAATGGTGTGCAAATCATTTAGTTTTTGATAATCCAAATTTTTGAATTTCACCCATTGGGGCATACCAATAATCGTCGGCGACTCTTCAGGTGCACGAGATACAAAAATCTTGCGGACGATGGACGTTACATAGTTTTGGCTCTTCCAAGCGGGAATTATAAATATAGTGTTGGGCTTCAGCGTCAACATCTCCTTTAAATCTAAGTCATCAAAACCAAGATCCGATTCATCGACTTCAATCACCTTTAAGGGCTCTAAGCTATTGGCCGATTTGTAGGCATCCTGCAAGCTCGTAACAGCGCGATTGTCCGCCCCATTTTTGCGTTTGATAACGACAAAATTATTAATTCCACCAGTCTTTAACAAATGAGCAATAATCGCATTCATATAAGTATCCAAACTAGCAAAAGTTTGGATGACAGTGCCTTTTCCCGAAAGGGTATTGGTCTTAATCTCGGAAAAAGGGGAAATCATGACCTTACCTTTTTTTAATGCCATTTGTGCAATCAGGCTCGCATTTCTTTTGCGATAAGGCCCTATGATAATGTCGGCATTTATCACCGCAGAATTGGACTGAAGATTGACGGTCTCGCCATAAGAAGCCTTCGTGTCGATGACTGAAAAATCAATCGGCACATTGCTATAACTCGCATCCTGCATCGCTAATTTTAGCCCCGCATAAAATTGAATGGCAATCTCCGATTTTGGCTTAATGTGCTCAGCGGTTTCACTAAATTCATTGGTCAAAAAAGGGAGCAAGAGTGCTACTCGCACAGGCCTATCCGAAGGTATCTTCACATTGCTAGGTAAGATGTGAGTAGGAGGCCTTGTAATTGTATCCGCTTTTTTGGGTGTCGGAGTTTTTACGACATCTTTTTTAGGCTTGGGATGTTGTCCAGCTTCGGGTCTAGGCCCGTTAGGATAATGCGTGCTAGTGGCCTTTTTGCTGCCGCCGCAAGAAGAAAAAAGAAAGATAATAAGTAGCAAGCTTAGGAGTTTATTCCCATTCGATAGTTGCTGGTGGTTTAGTGCTGATGTCATATACAACGCGATTTATGCCTTTTACTTTATTGATTATTTGATTGGAGACTTTCGCCAAAAAATCATGCGGAAGATCTGCCCATTCTGCCGTCATACCATCTGTGGAGACGACAGCTCTTAACGCAACAACCTGCTCATAGGTTCGTTCATCGCCCATCACTCCTACGGTAGAAACGGGCAGAAGTATGGTTCCTGCTTGCCAAATCTGGTCATAAAGCCCAAATTTCTTCATTAAATTGATAAAAATGGCATCCGCTTCTTGTAATATAGCGACTTTTTCGGGCGTAATATTGCCTAAAATACGGATTCCTAGACCAGGCCCAGGGAAGGGGTGTCGGTTCAATATTTTGGCGGGCACGCCTATTTCGCGCCCTACTTTTCGGACTTCGTCCTTAAAAAGTAGCCTCAATGGCTCCACAATCTTTAGGTCTAGTTTTTCCGGAAGGCCTCCCACATTATGATGAGATTTGATGGTTGCTGACGGGCCATTTACGGAAACGGACTCGATGACATCAGGATAAATAGTACCTTGACCTAGCCACTTAATATTTTTGAGATGCTTCGCTTCCTCAACAAATACATCTATGAAAGTCTTGCCAATCGCTTTGCGCTTAAGTTCGGGATCGGAGATTCCTTCGAGCGCATCATAAAATTGTTGAGCGGCTCTCACTCCTTTGACATTTAGCCCCAATCCTTGATAGGATGCCAATACTTCTTCAAATTCCCCCTTGCGCAAGAGCCCATTATCAATAAAAATACAAAATAACTGGTCGCCTATCGCTTGATGAAGCAACTCCGCCGCAACCGACGAATCGACCCCGCCTGATAGCCCCAATAAAACCCCTTCATTGCCTATCTGCTTGCGCAAAATGTCGATAGATTCTTGGGCAAAAGCCTTGGGAGTCCAACCGCCTTGACAGCCGGCAATATCAAATAAGAAATTTTTTAATAGTTGGGTGCCTTGCAGCGAATGATATACTTCAGGGTGAAATTGTACCGCATAGACGGCTTGGCTACTATTCTTCTTACGAAAAACGGCATTTTGGACATCGTCAGTACTACCGATAAGTTGATAATCTTCTGGTAGCTCGATTATCGTATCCGAATGGGACATCCACACCTGACTCCTTTCATCAATTTGATGAAACAAAGGGTCGCTTTCGAGTTGTTGGAGATGCGCCTTGCCATACTCTCTAGTACCAGAATAGGCCACTTTGCCACCATATTGATGGGCGATGTATTGCGCACCGTAGCAAATACCCAAGACGGGAACTTTGTCAAAACAGGTGTCTAAATCTATTTTGGGAGCGTCTTTATCCCTTACGGAAAAAGGGCTTCCGCTTAGTATAATCGCTTGAATATCAGTAGAGTAGGGCGGTGCTTTTTGAAAAGGAATAATTTCACTATACACTCCAAGTTCACGTACTCGCCTAGATATTAGCTGAGTAAACTGTGAACCAAAATCAAGAATGATAACACGTTCTTTCATAGGTGCGAAGGTAATGTTTTTTTGCGTCTTCCTAAAATTAAATCCCAAAATCTATCTTGATTTTGGCATTTAATCAAGATAGCTCAATGGTAGGTCTTTTGTTTGGTGAAAAAGAGAAAGAAACCGATAAAACCAACGAGCGAAGCGAGTGTCTCAACCCGCAAAGTCCGAAGGCCAAGCGCTCAACCAGAGAGCGCAGCGAACGACTCAACCAGCGAGCGAAGCGAGTGTCTCAACCAGCAAAGTCCGAAGGACAAGCAACTCAACCAGAGAGCGCAGCGAACGACTCAACCAGTGAGCGAAGCGAGTGTCTCAACCAGCGAAGTCCGAAGGACAAGCAAC
>CAMZKG010000067.1 GCA_947311105.1 uncultured Saprospiraceae bacterium | reverse complement strand
GCAGATACAAAAGATGATTCTTGTGTGTGCCCCCGAAAGGAATAGGTCGCCTTGCGATACTCTCGGTTATCGCTGGGGCGACCTGTTCCTATGAAAGAGATTAGGGTTTTTTGCATGCTGGTTATACTTAAATTGTTTCTTTTTGAGTGGATTTCTTTTCAAAATCTTGTATTAAAGATTCTAGTTTACGATAAAAAACACTTGGCTTCCTATTATTCTCTTCACCATATCCTGAGTGATTAATATCATTTCTTAAATCCAAAGAAGAATTATATAATTTAGCGATATCTAAAAACCTTGTGTTGCTTTTAATGTTGTTAAATAAGTCGAAATTTTGCAATACAATTTTTTTATAATCTTCAATTTTGATATTTGGCTGGGAAGAATACATGAAGGCTTCACATAATTCTCTATCATCAATACTATCGTAATTCAAGTTTCTATTGTATTCCGTGTTGATAAAATTAAGTACTTGAGTTACAATTCCTTCTCGAAAAATAGTAATACCCTGTTGAACTAATAAATTTTTTAAGCACCACTTGGATACGTAAAACCAATTGTCAGTACTATCTTCTTTAATCTTGGAAAATTCTTGAATTGCATTCTCCACAAGTGAAAGAAATGGTTTGTATTTATTATCTACATTTTCCATTTCTTTTAATTCGTTAAAATCCTTTCTTAATTTAATTATTTCCTTTGCATGATAAATACGTTTCCCTCTATTGGTTGTTATCGCATCAGTAAATTCAGCAAGGTTTTTTCCTACTTCTCTTATTTTGCTTGCAAACGGATCCTGACCTTTTGAACTTCTCAAAAGTAGTTTTATTTCGTCACTAGAAATCTCCTTTAAGCTAGATGCTCTTCCCGTTTGTGTAAACATGTTGGCAGCCATCGACCAGTCTTGGAGCTTTGAAAAAGATAACAAATTAGTAATAGGAGCATTACGTTCTTCCATTGGTCGATGCTTTACTTTAAATGCCGGTCCTAAAACTTCAAATGCTCCATATAAAATAGCCTTTACCTTAATATTTTTTGTAGTTTTAAGGTAGTTCGTAAGTACCATCGCAAGCATAGGTAAAGATCTAAATGCATGGGTGATATCCAGTATTAATTCGTCATCATCATCAATTAATTGAGTTACTATTTCAAAAATATCCCAAATTTCTTTCTCTGTAAATCCTTGATTAATATCAATTGGGATTGGATTTGAAGGAAGATTCAATTTGTCTAGCGTCACCTTTAAGCCTTCATTAGGGGCATCATAATTATTTGTGATTTTATTATATTGCCCGTCAGAATTCCAGTTCATTTTTTTTGCTTCTTCAGTTAGAAAGAAGTAGAACTTATCGTTAGAAGAGAAATCAGTACAATAAAGCTGAATGGTCGCTTCTTGAACAAATTTGATATTTAAAACCTTATTTCTCTCATCTCCTTCATCGTAGTAATTACAAGGAACATAATTGTTTGTTCCCAAAAAGGATATAAATATTTTTCGTGCCATGATTAATCTTTTTTTAATTCGTTAAACAAATTTTGTGCTTCGTTTTTGCCTAGCCATTTGGTTATGGTTGTGTGCCATTCATACTGTTTGTCAAAAGGTTTTCCTACTAGTTTTTTCTTCGACGGATTATGATTTTTAGCCACAGTGAGAATAGCTTGCTTCAAATCATCAATAATTTCTTCAGGAATGACACTCATGTCTTTCAGAAAGGCTTTGATGTCTTTTAAGGAGTTTCTTGGGACTTTTAACTCCCCAGATTTGAGTTTTTCTTCAAGATCTTTTTTTTCTTTTATTCCACTAAATGCAACAGCTGGAACTTCCGTTGACATTAATTTTGTATTTTCCTTTATGTAATTTGCAAATTCATTAGCCTCTTTTTTTTGTACACCAGGAAGTTCTAGGCTTGGATAGATCAATTTTGCATCATTATCATCATTAGGCGTTTTTGCCATGCCAAACAACTTCCCAATCCTGTTTTCCTTTATCCAATTTTGTTGAAAGTTAGCCATCTCACCTTCATATTTCACCAAGTAACCTTCTAAAGAATGCTTAAGTTTTCCAATATTGACATCAACTTTCACTTTTCCATAACCAAAAGGCTTAGCCCCTCCCAAGGAATGGAAAAAACCATCATTTCCATGAAAAGTTAAGGCGGATAATAGAGCTCCAATCTCTACCTTGCGCAGATTGTGAAAACGGATTTTCCCTTTGAATACCGCTCCTTCATTTAATGGGTGAATTTCTGTTTCAATGTCATCATTATTTTCATTTATATTGGCATTTTTTATATTCTGGTGAACAGGGTATCTTTTCATTCCTGACAATGTGTTCCCCGAGTAATATGTTCCATCTTGTACGTAAAAAGGGAAATAAGATGCTTTAGGAGATGCTAGAACCAAAGTTTTATCACTTAGCTGCTGTGCCGAATTTGTATTTTGAAGATGCCCAAAATACACTCGACCTTTCCACATTTTTAAATTCCGATTTTTCCCGTGTTTTTTATTTGTATCTTCTACAGCACCTAAAATAGTTTCAGCTAAATCTGGTTGGTATTCATCTTCTCTTGAAATATAGCTTTTTAAAGGCTCCATTTCGTTAAGATATTTTGTAGCAGATATTTTGTATAGCCTTGAAAATCCAAAATGTTCAACCTGCCCATTACTAGCTTTAAAAAAAACTGGGATTCTTTTTCTTTCAACTGTTTTAAAATATTGCCACAAGGTGCCTTCTAGCTTATTGTCAATTTCTTCGAATCTTTTTATTAAGTCTTTATCTACCGTATAAGTACCGCCATCGCCCTCTGTAAAAAAGTATTCATACTTTTTATTATTCATGCTTCCATAAAAGACCAATTCACCTTTGAAGTTTCCTTTTTTATTAAACGTGTATAGGCTTTCTTTATCTTTGAAACCAACCTTTTTTAAAAAATTAAAATTATGAATCAATTGTTCATTAGACAACGCTTCATATTTTTCAGCCGCAGTTAAACCTACTTCTTTATCGGTTTTCTTATCTTTTTTTGTCCATTGTACATTAAATTTAGTTTTTATATCCCATATACTTATCCTACCGACTTGGCATTCAACAATTTTCCAATTTTCACCGTCTTTTTCTAACCATCCAGTCTTTAAATTATGGTTTTGCCCCACTTCTTTTTTATACTCGGTGTTGTCTAGAGCTCTAAATGAAAAAATATCATTTTCGGCTTTCATCCGACTCAAGCTCATTATCTCCAAAACATTCCGAACCATCCCCTTAACAGAAGTCGCAGGAATAAAATATTTTTCTTCACCATTAAAAATACCTTTAGAAAAGGAATTATATCTTGGTGTTTTATCTTCTCCATCCTTCTTGCTATGCCCATTCCGAATAAAAATCGGCGTCTTTGCGGTAATGGTTATATTTATCTCACCGCTTTCTCCGTCAGAAAACGGAATGTCTTGACTAACTTGACAGGCCCATTTGGGCTTGAAAACATCGCTCTCTTTTGGAGCGGGAACAAAATTATAGGTTGATTTTACACTCATTTTTTATTTTTTTCTTCGTTAATAAATCCCACAAAAATTATTGCTTTCATGGTTAGAACGGGCCAGCCTTCGCAATTTTTATCAGTTTCTGGTATCCATAATTGCTTGAATCCCAATTGTTTAACATTTCCCAGTCGATGGGGCAAATAGGACACATCGACTAGTTCTGCATCGTCGGGCAATTTGCTCAAATCATATTCAACTATATGGTACTTGCCTGTATGCCGCACAATTATAGACTTATTATTCGCACGGTCATAAAGCAAGGCTTCAATGACAAAAGGATTGGTCGGAACACTGGTAAAGTCAAAATCGTCCTTTGGTAATACATCAGGCTTTTTTTCGTCAGACATCCAAACATAGCCTTCATACTTTGCTTGTGGAATGTCGTTTAGGTTGGTATATTTAGTTATCATAGTTAAAGATTTCGTTTTCGTTTTTAAATAATTTTCCTGTAAAGGAACCATGTCCTTTGGTGACCATGCCCCCCAGAGGTAATAGACCTTTACAAATGTCTTCTAATGCACATTCTAATGCATTGATAATTTCATCATCTAGCTGATTTTTTTCAACAAACACATCCAAGGTAATGGTTTCATCAGCCTTTTCAAGGTAGCTGACCTTTTCACTAAATAAAGCTCCATCCATCGCTCCACCCGTAAAACGGTCGATAGCAACATGATTAAAGATTTTATCATTTTTGGCAGTAGGCAGATAAAGGTCATTGATGATGACTTTGCCACGTTGTGCGTTGTCTTCACCCCCTTTTTCTCCGAATAGACTGTAAACGGCTTTGTTATTTGAGCCCGTGATTTCTGCAGGTTCAACCTTTTTATCTGCATCATTTTCATTTGCATATCGCTCTAGTTTCCGATTGTAATAAAAAGCGGTACGGTGACTAATTGCTCCTTTGATGGATGCACCAGGGATGATGGTAACTTCGTTTGCCAAATCCAAAATATCTGCGTTATAGGCAACTGTATTTTCAACCAAAGGGACATTATCAACTTCATCATCGCCATATCCCGCTCCAAACATAAAAAAGTCATCTGGTTTTAGCACAAGCTGGTAATGCGTCAAGTCATCACTCTTTTTAGGTTTATAATCCTGTAAGACTTCGATTTTTGCATTAAAAGATGGATTAAAATTTAGATAAGCATCAAAATCAGATTCATCTTTTAGCTTGAATACTTTTTGTTTGCATTCAGCCACCTTGAGTTTGCCATATCCATTGCGCGTGCCTTGCCCGATTCTGAAAAGTGGGCTTGCCAATTCATTTAGGACTTCTTGCCAAGCGGCTTCGTCCTTGTCGGTACCTTTTAACTCGATTTCAAAGATAAATTGACATCCTTTATAGACCACTTCATTATCAAACAAGCCATTATTTTCCTTATCGGCAACTCCTTGATGATTGATTCTTACATGCTGGCGAGCAGGTAGGTCGTCAAAAATCTTATTTAATTCTTTGTATTTTTCAGCTATTTCCAATCCTTCGGCAACAGTACCGTTTTTATCCAATAGCAAGTATGCTGAACTAATTTGCAATCTGGAGCCAAGCCCTTTTTTGCCTTTCGGTGCCTGATATCCAAATAGAGAATCTTCGCCCTTGATACTTTTTGCATCTTCCAAGCTATGGCGGAGTACGCCCGTCAAACTAGTGCCTTGTATCATCGGGAAACCATGTAAGTCCTTTTGGACGAGTGCATCTTTGAGTAAGGAAGTTTCCCCAGATCCAACAAACAAGGGAGTTTCGGCTTCCAAAACCACTCTGGCTAAATATCTATGTGTCATTTTTACTTTTTCTTTATTTGCCATGATTATTTATTTTTTATTGTCTTTCTGCTTGAGCTTTGCCATTTCTGCGGCTAGCTTGGCTATGTATTTGGTTCCTAATTTTTTCTTTACTTCTGCTTCTAAAATTTCTAGTCTTTTCTTATTCCAATATTCATCAGCAGCTACACCGTGCATTAAGAAGCCTTCTTTTCCAAATAACTCTTCCTGTAAACTTTCAACATCTTTAGCTCTTGTAGCAATTTGTCTGATTCCACCCCATTGACTGGTGGAAACTTTTTCTAACCTTGAAGCATTGGTACTAACGACAAACTCTTGAATAGCCTTCCCAATTTCAAGCTCCTTGTCGATAGCAATTTTCTTTTGTTTTAAGAGTTTTGCTAAAGGGGATTTCAGCTCATCTTTTTGAGTATTTGAATCATCTTGATCAGCTTTCTTTTTTGTCTCTTCAAACTTTCGAATATCAAAATTCCATTTACCATTCTCGTCACCTTCCAAAAAATCAGGATTGTAAATCACACGCCCAAGACCTTCTGCCTGATATTCCCCGACAATCACATCTCCTTGATTATCAACACCTTCTATCACAAAAACAGAACCTTTGGCGATACAATCCCGTTGTGTATTGGTGGCATTTCGTTTGTAATTCCATGGGGAATAAGAGTAGGTTCTGACCTGTGATTCAGCCCAATTAATCTCACCTTTTGTAAAGCCAAAATCTTCTACAGTAGGGCGAAAAGTAGATTGACCGTATTCATTCAAAAAGCAAAGATTACTTGCTGCGTAAATTACAACCTTTCCATTTTTAGTATTTTTGCTTTCAAAAACATGGGGATCGTCGATAGCAGTGATTTCTACCTGTCCATATTGTGCATTTTTGGATTTCCCGACTCGCTTTTTTCCCGTAAGGGCTTGAGTCACTTGGTCAGCCCACTTGCCATCTTTGAAAATAACAGAAAAAATAAAACTTTGCCCCGCTTTGATGGATTCAAAACCAAACATTCTGCCTTCATCCGAACGACGCTCATCCCGATTGTGAGCAGATTTTAGAGCAAACTCTTTTTTTATATTTTTGAGATATTTACCATCTTTCGATAAATATCCACTACGTACTTGCTTTAATTGTAGCTGCGTACCATCTTCTTTTGGTTCATTACCATTCAATAAATGGTGTACCCAGGCATCATCCTTACCAATTTCCTTTTTTAATTTATCCTGAAAAATAGAAAAGGGCATCGGATAGCCAGGTTGATCATCTATCGTAATATGTGCGTCCCCAAAAGAAACATCTCCACTGTGAAATAAGTCAAATGCTTCATCTCCAGTAAGCTTTGGATATAACCGCCCAGCGACAATACCCAAAAAATTACTTCCAGGAATAAAATCCAAGGTGGTCATATTGCCTTCGGTTTTCAAAGACGCATTGATGACGATATCGGTCAATAAGTGAACTTTAAAATATTTTTCCATTATGATTATAATTTTTCTGTGGTTATTAATTGGCACCGTCCTAGACCACGATTTCTATTGACACCTAGTTTCCGTAGCCATTTGAATGCTTTTTCAAGAAGTACGACATCTTTCTCTTCGATATCTGATATCCAAGCTTCTAAAGTAAGGGGTTGCGTTACTTCCATCGTGCGTAAAGAATTATCTTGAGCAACACCATTTTTTTTGATTTTTGTCGAAGCGATATTACGATAGAGATGTTCCGCTAAGGAATGCGAAACTATTTCTTCCCTTTCATCTTTTGGTAAGATAGCATTGGAAAAGAAAGCACAGCCCTTGTAAGTTCGGTCATTTTTGACTTCATATCCAAAAATATGATTGATGTCCTTCTGTTTACAATGTCCAACATCCATCATGTCAAGCAAAGCATCTTTAAGTAGTCCTTTCATGGTTTTACCTGAAATATACGGCAAACCATCTTTATCTTTCAAAACCAGTGCATCGGCGGCAGCTCCTCCATCTAATCCAGAGCCTACATGCCAATCTGAAAGCATTTTAATTTGATATTTTAGTGTCATTTTGATTTATTTTTTGGTTTAGGAAAACTTTGCAAATGAAGTACGTCTAGGATGATGGATTTATTAACTTTAACTTTGTCCCCATCCTTTTTTACTTCTACTTCCTTAATGATTTCATCCAGCTTTAGAGCTTTGTACAATTGAGCATTGATAGTCTTCATGCGACTTAACATAAAATCAGCTTTATTTTTGTCCTTGTACAATTCGCTTACCCATTGGCGGAGTTTTGACACACCTGGGTCATCAGGTGATTTTTTAAATACATTCAGCTTTTCTTCCAATTGTTTTACATTTGGAAAGTCACCTTTTTCATGTATCAAATAAGGGCCAAAATCAAAATCAACTGCTTTCGCAACATCAACATCCGCTGCTTTCGCAACATCAACATCCGCTGCTTTCGCAACATCAACATCCGCTGCTTTCGCAACATCAACATCCGCTGCTTTCGCAAAATCAACATCCGCTGCTTTCGCAAAATGAGTTTTCTTTCTCATGTCTTCTAGAGCATCCGTGAACGAAGATTGCACCTTATAGAAAGCCAAACTAGACGGCGTATTATTAGGAAACTTCTCCGTATCTTTTGATAATTTTTTAGCATTTTTAACAAGGGCTTCCGCCAAATGCACCCCATAATGAAAAGGATAGGATTTTTTGATATAGGCGATACCCCCACATGCGGTTAGCCCATTTTCAAATCCATTAATTTTGTTTTCGTCTTTTAGGAAAGCCAGTTCTTTTTTAGTATGCATTTCAAAAGCCTTGAGATACGCAACGGTAAAATCAAACGCTAAGTCTGCTCGGACCACCACCGTCAAATCATCTCCTCCAAGGATAATGGGGCGAAATGGATATATCTTATTATCACCATTCAAGGTTGGTTCTATAACTAGTTCAAAAGCTTCTTTGGCAGCCTTTTTAGTTGCTTCATCCAAATTCTTGGAGAATTTCTTAAAAGCTTCTTGTCCGTCATTTCCTTCTATAGCCGCAATACCTTGAATAATCTTTCCAATCCCATTTCCATCTGCATGAACGACAGCTATCCAAGACTTATCTCCTGTTCCGATTTTATTAAAATCATTAGTAATTCTAGGATCCTTACCATCCTTGATATTCTCCTTAAAATCTTTAAAAATACTTATACTGTCTCTGTCAAGTTTAGCGTTGCTTCCTCTATCAATTATTTCCTTATCCCTAACTTTATATGCCACTCCGCCAGTACGCCGAGCCCGATCAAGCCCCATAAAGCCAATATCCGTAGGCATACTGGCTCTATTTCGTTGGGCTCGTAGCTTTTTTTCTAGTTTGTCAATATCATCTTTTATATCGTCAGTTGTTTTCACAACTGCTTGACTCAGTACTAGCCCTGGCGCCTTTGCATCTACCGTCTTAGGAAATGTTTTTACAATTTTTTTTGCAGTATCTTCATCAACGTAGCACTTGATGTTGCCCGCTGCCGCAATGATTATATCCGCATTTGGGCCAGCTACATTTTCAAAAAGCCCACCACAAACATCTTTAACAAGTTCACTAGCCCCTACAATTTCTTGCAGCTTATTAGTGCCGAAGATGTAGGATTGTATGCCTTGCACACTAGCCCCGTATAGGTATTCTTTGTTCATATTTAATAGTTTTAAAGTTTCAAATTAAGATTTCACACATTCCAGCCCTCCAAAGCCAACACTAACCCCCTTTCCCAGACCGATATGGTCAGGCAAAGCGACATTCACATCAAATACGCCATCAAAAGCCAATACTTTTTGTTTTTTGAATTTCAGGGGTTGTATTTTGGTTATTTTGACAAAGTCTAGGACGATGCGCTCATCCACCCAAAGGTGGATACCTTTAAAGAAGGACAAAAGATTGCCGACCAAGATACCTTCAAGCATTTTGGTTTTGGCGTCAATATCATCCAGACCGTCGTATTTTTTAAAATTATGTTGATTTAGCGGAAGCCAACGTTTGATTTTATATCTGATGGGATACTTTGTGAGCTTGACATCAAAGGAATTGAGCCGCAATTCCTTGACATCCAGTCGGTGTTCTTTTCCTGAAAAGGAGATTTTTTTCTTGGAGTCCGTGAATACGAGATACATTTGATCGACCGTATCGCCGATGCAGACCATGGAAGAAAACCCATTTCGGTCTTTGTACTGTATTTTGGGATAGGCGTATTTTACCCCGCCATTTTTCTGGTGATTGTGAAAATCTTCATT
Organism: uncultured Saprospiraceae bacterium; assembly: GCA_947311105.1. Classification (GTDB taxonomy): domain Bacteria; phylum Bacteroidota; class Bacteroidia; order Chitinophagales; family Saprospiraceae; genus HyVt-613. The sequence goes on along the minus strand of CAMZKG010000067.1, from coordinate 1,511 downwards.
TTCCCAGCCGACCATATTGGCGATGGCACCCCGAAATGCGGGAATTTCCCAAGGTTGGATTTGGGTATCAAAAACTACTTCTAAATATCTAATGTTGACCATAACACTTATTTAAATAAAATTTGGCACTTAAAAGTTCCCTTGCGGATAAGTTTTTGCAGAGATTTCGTCTGAAAGGGTATAGGCTTAACTAAAAAGTTAGCCTTTGCACCCTATATCGCAAAGCGTGATTGTTTACTGCACGCAACAGTGCCAGAGTTTTTTCTTGTATGTATATATCAATAGCTATCTAAAGGGTGTTGGTTGTCCTACCATCATCATTTAGGTGTGTGCAAGTTAAGAAGAAAAAAAATATTTTTCATAATTTTTGTAAAAAAAAACTAATAACTACTTGGTTGTCTTTGTTTTATACTGTAAATTAAGTGTTTTTGCGTATGCGTTTGTGTCTCTAACTGGGCGCAAAGAATGTTCAACAGTAGCCAAGCATAGCAGGAAAAGGCCGAGTGGGCTTTTTGAACGGAGAGAAGAAGGCGGCATTTGCTTAGGTATGCTTATCTCAAAGGGCAAACACGCAAAATATCAAGTCCTTTAACCATACACCGCCATCAACTCAACCATCTTTTTCTCCGCTTGCGCCAAAAATAATTCAACAATCTCTCGTCCCATTTCCGCCGTAGCAGGTCTAGGGTCGGCTCCGGAAACGGCATGTTCTTCCAAGGTGATGTCTCCTTTTTGCGGAAGCAAATCCAAAGCTACCGTCTCGGGCGCATAGTACAATTGAAGCGCAGTCTCCCCAATAGCCGAGTGATTAGCAATCAAAATATCATCTGGCAAAATATCAAATTCCGCTAAAGCCCAAACAAAAATATCTTGATGGGCTTCATTAAAAGCTTGCGCAATTTCTTTCAAAATGTGAATATGTGGCTCGCCGGCATGCCCCGTCAAAAGCACCACAATTTTATAATTTTGTCGATACAATTGCTCCAAATATTCTTGGCACATCATTCGAATGAGCTCTTCCGAAAACTCAATAGAATGTTGCTTGAAATCACATAATGGATACGAACTAATCAAATTGGCAGCAGCATGTACCACAGGAAAAACAATACCGCCCACTCGTTGGGCTAAGTCGGTGGCCATTCCATACGCCTTAATACTATCTAGCCCAGTTGGGTTGTGCGCGCCATGGTATTCTAAAGCTCCCCAAGGTAGGTAAGCTATTGGATATGAACTAGTTATGGCTTCGATTTGTGTGGGTCTCATTCTTTCAAATTGTCCCCATTTTTTTTTTTTTTTTATTTTTTTTTTTTTTTTTTTTCGCTTCGCTCAGGTTGAGTCGTTCGCTTTGCTCTCTGGTTGAGTCACTCACTTCGTTCGTTGGTTGAGACGCTCACTTCGTTCGCTGGTTGAGACGCTCGCTTTGCTCTCTGGTTGAGACGCTCACTTCGTTCGCTGGTTGAGACGCTCACTTCGTTCGCTGGTTGAGACGCTCACTTCGTTCGCTGGTTGAG
>CAMZKG010000066.1 GCA_947311105.1 uncultured Saprospiraceae bacterium | reverse complement strand
GCAAAAAAGCCGCCCACTTTTTGGGTTTTATCGTAAGATTTGATTATATTTGTGGTGGATGCAAGACATAAGGACGCTAACAAGTGGGTATTCTCCGAGCTTCCTTTGGAAGTTAAGTTTATTTAAAATCTAAAGTTATGAAAAAGATTTTGCTTTTATTTGTTTTGTTTCTTGGGTTTAGCTTTGGTTTAGTTGGGCAAAGCTATTCAGGTACCGTAATAAATCCATGTACAGGAGCTCCTTTAGAAGGGGTTACCGTAGAACTTCGTGGCAGGTCAGGTTATCAGTGGATTACAGATCAAGCTGTTACAGATGCTTATGGTCACTATAGTGTCGCGTCATTTGGAGCCGATGATAATTGGAATATTCGTGTAATTATGCCAGAAGGAAAATCTACTCCATCTTCTTATAATTTGTCTCCATCAAATGGGGGGAGTGTTGGTTTGGATTTCTACTTTTTGCCGCAACCAACCCTTGAGCTTGGAAGTTACAGCTCCTCTGTTCCTCTGCCTGAGATTGATCCAACTCAGATTGGAAATGTGATTCCAAAATATTGCTTTGGACAGGATAATGGCTGTATATTTATCCCTAATGATTATGCTGCCCAATATTTTCATGGCCAATTAGGAGCTACTTGTTTTAGTGCTCAAGTTTATTTGTCCGAAATTAACTTTACTGGAGAAAAATATTTAGGAGATTTGGGGTGTGTTAAAATTGGTGGAAGACCTTCAATTGGGAATTCTAATGGATGTATAGGCGGAGGTCCTTATAGTTTTGGGAATATAGATGAGTATGCATCTCAAGCCATTGGAAAGTTTCTCAAAATACATATAACTCATGGGTGCTGTGGAAAGACTGCATGCCCTTTAGAAAGTAAAGATGATTTGAATAGTTGGGATATTTGGATTTACATAGGAGGTCTTAGTAATGCCAGTGTTGACTTTAACTTCAATGTATCTTTTCCTGTAGATGCGAACAATCCAGGTGATCCATCCCAAGATGGAATTGAGCCTATATCATTATCTGTACCCGGACCAGCTCTTGGTAAATTATCTACCGCTATCAATGCTACCATTATTTCAAATGAACAGCTTGATGCAATGACTTATAATCTTTATGAAGTAGATTGTGATGCTGGGCTGAATTCAAACTTAGTTTTTACGCAAACAGTGGACTTAAATAGTCAGGGGCAGCCACAGAATTATAGTTTTGCTAATATTAAAGATAATGCGGATATGCCGTATTTCTTAACGGATGCTAATCATTTAGACAAATGCTTTAAGATAGAATGTCTAGCAATGAATGATTGTGGCAATGTATCTGCGTATAGTTTTTTTACAATAGACCCTAATCAGTATTTTGTGATGCCTGATAATGATTGGTTAGCGGATCAAGCCCTAACTCCTGAGCTTAATAAGGCAGAAGTGGAAGGCTTAGTAATTTTTCCGAGCCCCGTAGGAGATCAGCTTTACATTAGGAGAGTATCTGATAAACAAAATAGTAAGCTGGAAGTGTTTGATTCTGTTGGTAGGGTTCAGATGACTAAGTTGATTCAAGGTGGATATTCAACCTTAGATGTATCTGGGTTGCAATCTGGCATTTATTTTTTAAGAATACAAGGTGATGAAGTCAAAACTTTACGTTTTGTTAAGCAATAATGTAATGCCGGTATTGCTATTACTATCTTTCTGTCTGACTAATTTAGTCGGACAGAATTTAGTAGTTAATGGGGATTTTGAAAAATATGAAGAATGTCCCACACAAGAAGGTAATTGGGAAGGCTATGCGACAGGGTGGAGTACTATTTTTGGCACACCCGATTATTTAAATTGTCTTTACTACGGGAACAATCCCAGTATTACTCCCAATGCACACAGCGGCGTTGGGCTTGCTCTTGGGGTGTGGTTTGATACTGATTATGCTATTCCCCCGGTCGTTAAGCGAGAGTATATGATCGGTTCGCTGCAATTGCCCCTTATAGAAGAAGAATATTATTATGTCTTTTTTTGGATATATAATTATAAAGGTGGTGTTCAGATAAGAAGTCAGCACGTAGGCTTGATAGAGCCGGGGCAGTATGATAGTATTGGAGAGTATAGCATTAGAACAGATATTGCCATTGAGAATACAGATTGGCTACAAGGTGGTAGGTGGCATAAGATTAGTGGCTGCTATACAGCAAAAGGTGGAGAGAGTCAGATTGTTTTGGGTAATTTTTTGACCAATGAGCAAACTGAATATGTGGATACATCTATTTCATTTTCAAATGTAAATTTCATAGATGATGTCGGTGTTTACGCAGTGTCATCACTAATTCCAGAAGATACGATTTTGTGGGTTGGACAGAATTATGTCTTTGATACAACGATTCAACAAAGCTATGAAGTAAATGGAGTGTTGATTGAAGGAGGCGAGCAGGTTTTTGACCAAACAGGAATATACAATGTAGATGTTTTGTTGGATGGATGTGGATATGTTGGTTCGTTCAAAATTGAAGTGATTGATTGTGATATTTATTTGAGTAATTTGACTTATAATACATTACCTGATAGTACATATTGTTACACGGAAGGTCTGAATCTTGATTTGCCACCGTATCCTGATGTTCAGTATTTTAAAAATGGCGAAGTTATTTCTGATGCTACCGTTGAATTGGATAAAATAGGAGTAGATACAATACTCATGTCCCATAGAATTTGTGGGACAATGCAAGAAGCCATCTGTTTGGGCATTGATTGCGATACAATTGATTATGTAGAGGGGAAAGAATGCTTTTATATTCCGAATGTATTTTCTCCTAATGGAGATGGGATTAATGATGAGTTTAAAGTTTTAGGAAGCTGTAGTATTCTTAATTACAAGATGGAAGTATATGATCGTTGGGGGAGTTTGGTATTTCAAAGTACGGATCCCCAAAAGACTTGGGATGGTAGGTGGCGGCAAACTTTGTGTCAGGCAGGAGTTTACTTGTATGTAAGTGAAATAGAATTTGCCAAAGATTCATTTATTTCCAAAGAAGAAAAGAAAGGTACAGTTACTTTGATTAGGTGATATTACTGCGGTCCCAAGATACTTCATCATGAGCTTAGATTACGGTTTTTAGGTCACCAGTGATAGCCCTAATCCGACAAAACCCGCCGTTCTTGGATATATTTTTTGATATTCAGCCAAAAAGCGACAAATAGATAAATAATGATAGGAGAGCCAAAGGTAGCACAAGACAAATAAATAAAATATAGCCGTACTCGGGACGAAGCTACACCTAGTTTTTCGCCGATGTATGCAGAGACACCAAAGGCAGAACGTTCTAAGAAATTTTGAAAATTAAACATTGTGCAATTATATTTAATGCAAAAATACTCTTTTTACGGCTTAAATGCCATGTTCGCTAAGAGCAACTATGTTAATCTAACGAAAATTGCCCAGGATAATTGGCTTGATATAGGGGAAAACGTAATATATCCCAACAATTCATATCCCCCGCTGTTTTGTGCTCATGAAAAAGAAAATAGATCCTTTTTATATTGTGGTGGCGATTGTCGCCATTGCACTGTTTTGGTATCAAAGGTCGAACCAGCCAAAGGATATTAGCAACCAGCAGGCGCCGCCCATAGAAGGAGTGACCCTTGCGGGAAAAAAGATTAGTCTCGAAGATTTTAGGGGTGAATATGTGTTAATAGATTTTTGGGCGAGCTGGTGCGGCCCTTGCAGACGAGCCAATCCCAAAGTAGTCAAAATCTACAACAAACACCACAAAAATGGTCTAGAAGTCCTTTCTATCGCACTAGAAAAAAGTGAAACAGCTTGGAAAACAGCCATTCAGAAAGACGGACTTATTTGGACTACGCACATCATGGAAGATCAACGCAATGGCATGCCCATTTCCGATAGGTACGACGTAAAGAGTATTCCAACCAAGTTTTTGGTCAATCCAAAGGGTGTCATAATAGCAACAAATCCTTCTTTTCGTAAAATTGACAGGATTATGACCGAATATACCAACAAAAAGTGACATTTTGTCCTTATTTATGGCATGGCAGAGTAATTGATGCCAATTATTTTGCTGCAAAGCACACATTATGAAACGAAAGATTACATCTTTGCAGAAAATAATCAATAACATGAAGAGAAAGAAAAATAAAACCCAAAAAAACAATAAAAAAGCCACTTCTGAAGAAAAAGAAGTATTGGTTGATGATATAAATGTAGATGCTGTTGATGAGCCTACAGAGTCCGATGAAGAGCCACGCTCTAAAGAAGAGCAGTTGGAGTTAGATTTGGAAGAAGCACAAAATAAACATTTAAGGCTGTTGGCGGAGTTTCAAAATTTTCGGCAACGTGCTTCTAGGATGCAACTAGAGCAAGCAGAAAGTTGTGCGAGCAAGACCATCAAGCAGATTCTTCCGATTTTGGATGATTTTGATCGAGCGGCTGGGCAAGAAGAGTTTAGTGAAGGGGTCAACTTGGTCTATCATAAATTACAAACCACTTTAGAGCAATTAGGGGTCAAGTCGATGGACAGCAATGGGGAAGCATTTGACCCAGATATACATGAAGCCATTACGGAAATTCCTGCTCCGACCCCAGAATTGCAAGGAAAGATTGTGGATACTATTGAAAAAGGATACTACCTGCAAGACAAGATTTTGCGTTTTGCGAAAGTAATTGTCGGAAAATAAAAGTAAAAGACAGCTCTTAGGGGTGCCGTAAAAAGTAAAAAATGACAAAAAGGGATTATTACGAAATCTTAGGTGTTGATAAAACAGCAGATAAGACAACTATCAAGAAGGCTTATCGAAAGATGGCGATGCAGTATCATCCAGATCGGAATCCTGACAACCCAGAAGCCGAAGCGAAGTTTAAGGAAGCAGCCGAAGCCTATGATGTATTATCTGATGAAGATAAACGGGCAAGATATGATCGTTTTGGTCATGCAGGCGTGAATGGTCAAGCTGGCGGTGGTGGTCACGCAGGCGGATTTACTATGGAAGATATTTTTTCCCAGTTTGGAGATGTTTTTGGTGGCGGCGGTGGATTTGAGAGCTTTTTTGGTGGTGGCGGCGGTCGCCCGCGTTCTAATGCAGCCAAAAGGGGAAGCAATCTACATATTAGGGTGGAGTTGTCTTTAGAAGAGATTGCCAAAGGGATTACCAAAAAGATAAAAGTCAAAAAAGATATTTCTTGCAGTGTTTGTCATGGCTCGGGCGCAAAAGATGCTAATTCAATCTCTACTTGTAGTACTTGTCATGGCTCGGGTTATGTCAAGCAAATTCGATCGACTTTCTTGGGGCAGATGCAGACGACTGTCGCTTGCCCAAGTTGTAAAGGGGCTGGCAAGACGATTGCTGCAAAATGCGGTGGCTGTCACGGCTCGGGGACTCAAAAAGATTTTGAGATTATTTCGATTGATATACCAGCGGGGGTGAGTGATGATATGCAGCTCTCCATGCGTGGAAAAGGCAATGTAGGTCCTAATAATGGCCCGTCAGGGGATTTGTTGATGACGATTAAGGAGAAGCCGCATGAGTTTTTTCGACGAGAAGGCAATCATGTGATATATGATTTGCATTTGAATTATGCGGATGTAGCTTTAGGGACATCTGTTGAAGTGCCGACCCTTACGGGAAAAGCTAAGATAAAAATAGAACCCGGTACTCCGGCAGGTAAGATTTTGCGCTTGCGCGGAAAAGGCTTTCCGTCTGTGCAAAGCTATGAAACTGGCGATGAATTGGTCGTAGTCAATATCTGGTCTCCGCAAAAATTAACACGAGAAGAGAAAGACTTGTTGAAAAAAATGCAAAATATGCCTAACTTCAACCCTCCTAATGATTCAAAGGCTAAATCTGGTGCAGGTTTCTTTGATAAATTAGAAAATCTCTTTAGATAACAGTCAAGTGCGCTCTCTTGTTGGTGTGCTTAACTACTTGAATATCAACATTATGAAGCGTTTATTATTCTTTGTTTTTGCTTTTTTGCTTTCGATGTCTTTTGCGCAAGCCCAAGGTGCGGTCTATTCGCTTAAAGGTGGGCTAAGTCTTGGCTTTCAAAAATGGGACAATCAATTGGGGCGTCGCAATCCGTTGACTAGTTATCACATTATTGCTGCGATAGAAGAATTGCCAGAAGACCCAAGATTTACGATTTTTGCGCAAGCGGGCTATCATGCGCGCGGTACATCCATGCGTACCACGTTTTTTAGCACTGGCGGCAATCGATTCGACCAAAATTTTGCCATAAAATTTAACAATATCGCTTTGTCTGTTGGGGCAAAGAAAAAGTTGAATAGTCTAGGCAATATGACCCCTTATTATATGCTTGGTGTGCGTGGAGAATATACGGTGAAGACTAATTTGGCCCAGTTTGAGAAGTACAACAAGTGTTATCCGATATATCCTTTTGACAAGAAAGAGTACATCAAAAAGTTTAATTATGGGGCTATTTTTGGCGGTGGATTTGAGTTTCCGTTTACGGATTTGATAGGTGGTTTATTGGAGTTTACCATTAACCCAGATTTCTCCCGCCAATATGAGCAGCCACCGATTTCTGGAATTATCAATCAGTGTAGCTCAGGAACCAATCAACCCATTAATATTTCGGAACGTAAGATAACCAACATTACCTTTGAAATTTCTTTAGGCCTACGCTTTTTACACAAGGTCGAATACATAGATTAAGAATGAACCAAAATAGATACATTGGAGCGCATGAAGGTCGCCATGGGCCTTTAGTGATTGCCGTGGGCGGGATGCATGGAAATGAATTGGCAGGTATCAAAGCTTTAGAGCTTTTGTTTAAGATGCTTGAAGACGAGCCTTTGACTAATCCAGATTTTGAATTTAAAGGAAGGATTATTGGATTATATGGCAATATGGCCGCTATAAAAGCTAAAAAAAGATTTATTGATGCGGATCTAAATCGACAATGGACTCGACAAAATATTGAGCATGCTCTAGCTAAGTCTCCCAACGCACGAAGGGCAGAAGAAAAGGAACTTGTGGATATTTTTCAATCCATTAAGACTGAAATAAAAACCTATCAACCTACCAAAATTATTTTATTGGATTTGCATACGACTTCGGCAGAAGATGGCATTTTTTCAATTCCTACGGGGACTAGCAAGAGCTATGAATTAGCCAAAGGATTGTATGCTCCGGTCATCTCCAATCTAACCCAGACATTAAACGGCACTTTTATGCAGTTTTTTGATGGAGAAAACTTAGGGATTCCTACGGTAACAGTTACTTTTGAGTCGGGGCAGCATCAGGATCCCCTGTCCGTTAATCGCTCTGTGGCTGCCATTGTGAATTGTTTGAGATTTGAAGGGTTGGTCAAGCCCGAAGATGTAGAAAGTCGGCATGATGATATTTTAAAGGCTTACACCAAACACCTACCTAAATTAGCAAAACTCGCTTATAAGCACGTTTTTTCACCATCCGATCATTTTAGAATGCACCCAGGCTTTCGCAATTTTTCTCCAATCAAAGAAGGAGATTATTTGGCGGATGATGCCCATGGCAAAGTGCTTTCGCCTTTGACAGGATATATTTTAATGCCCCTTTATCAAGTTCAAGGTAGCGAAGGCTTTTTTATTGTTACGGAGCAGTATTAGGGGAGAGTTGATGAAGTTGAGTCGCTTCGCTAGTTGAGTCGCTTGCCCTTCGGGCTTCGCTGGTTGAGTCGCTTCGCTAGTTGAGTCGCTTGCCCTTCGGGCTTCGCTGGTTGAGTCGCTTCGCTAGTTGAGTCGCTTGCCCTTCGG
>CAMZKG010000065.1 GCA_947311105.1 uncultured Saprospiraceae bacterium | reverse complement strand
TCCTTGATGCCGCCAACAGGTAATACTCTGCCACGTAAAGTGATTTCACCAGTCATCGCTAGATGTTTTTTGATGGGTTTGCCGATTAGAGCAGAAGTAATCGCCGTCAACATGGTGATACCTGCCGAAGGCCCATCTTTGGGGATGGCTCCTTCTGGCACGTGAATGTGTAGATCTGTTGTCTTGAAAATCTCATCATCTAGCTTTAATTCTTTAGAGTGTGCTTTGATAAATGATAAAGCCGTAGTGGCAGATTCTTTCATGACGTTGCCTAAATTTCCCGTAAGGGTCAACTTGCCGCCGCCCGGATTCTTCGATGCTTCGATGAATAAAATCTCTCCACCCACACTCGTCCAAGCTAGCCCAACCGCCACACCAGCGGGTAGTGCTTCATTAAAAATATCTTTAGAAAAAGGCTCTGGCCCTAGAATGTCCACGGCCATTTCTACCGTTATCGCCACCGTTTTGGCATCATGCATGGCAATTTCTTTGGCGGCAAAGCGCATCAATCCTGCTATTTTTTGCCGCAAGGCACGCACACCAGCTTCACGTGTATAATTGCTGATGAGCTTACGCAAAACAGAGACAGGGATTTTGATTTGAGATTTTTTCAGACCGTGTTCTTTAAGCTCTTTGGAGATGATGTGTCTCTTAGCAATCTCCAGTTTTTCTTCCAAAGAATAGCCACTTATGTGAATCATTTCCATCCGGTCTCTGAGTGCTGGTTGGATGGAGCTGATATTATTGGCTGTCGCAATGAACATGACTTTAGATAAATCATATTCAATATCTAGGTAGTTGTCATGAAACTCTTTATTTTGCTCAGGGTCCAAAACTTCCAATAGGGCAGAAGAAGGATCTCCCCTGAAATCTGCTCCGACTTTGTCTATCTCATCCAAGATAAAGACAGGATTGGATGATTTCGCTTTCTTTAGGGATTGGATAATGCGACCAGGCATGGCTCCGATGTACGTTTTTCGGTGTCCCCGGATCTCTGACTCATCATGTAGGCCACCCAATGATACACGCGCCATCTTGCGGTTTAATGCTCGTGCGATGGACGTACCTAGGGAAGTTTTGCCGACACCAGGTGGACCCCAAAGGCACAAAATAGGCGCCTTCATGTCCCCCTTTAGCTTCAAGACAGCGAGATGTTCCAAAATTCTTTCTTTGACCTTTTCAAGACCATAATGATCTTGGTCTAAGATGTCTTTTACTTTTTTTAGGTCAAAATTGTCTTCGGTATATTGTCCCCAAGGCAAGTCTAGCATCAATTCTAGATAAGTCAAACCATTAGAATACTCCGCCATTTGCGGGGGCGTTCTTTTGATTTTAACCATTTCCTTAAAAAAGGCTTTCTTAATTCTTTCGTCCCATTTTTTATCCTTGGCACGAGCTTCTAGTTTGTCAAATTGCTCTTGTTGCGGATTCTGCCCAAGTTCATCTTGGATGGTTTTTAGTTGTTGGTTTAGGAAGAAGTCCCGTTGTTGCTTATCAATGTCTCCGCGTACTTTTCCTTCAATTTTAGACTTTAGTCTTAATATTTTTAATTCATCGTCCATTTGATTGAAGATAAATTGAGCCTTCTTAGGGATGTGGTCAAAATCAAGGATCTTCTGCTTGGTCTCTACCGAAGTGCTTAGGTTGGACGCAATAAAGTTGAGCAAAAAACTATCAATCGTGATATTGCGTAGCATAAACATCGCATCATTCGGGATGTTTGGAGATAGATCAATGATTTCTTTTGCCTTGTCTTTAATGCTAGAGATGATGGCTTTGAAAGCAGAATCCTTTTTAAAAGGTTGATATTCACGGATAGCTATTTGCCCTTTCATAAAGGGCTCCATCTGTGTCAAATTTTGAAGCCTAAAGCGTTTTTTGCCCCGTATAATCGCTGTTTTGCTACCATCAGGCATGGTCAACATACGCTCAACAACTGCCAATGTACCAATTTGAAATAAGTCATCGATATCTGGATCCGCTACTTTGCTATCTTTTTGCGCAAGCACAGCAATAAATTTATTGCCTGCATAGGCTTTTTCTACCGCATTGACGGACTTCTCGCGGCCGATGTTGATCGGGGAGACAATACCAGGAAAAAGTACGGTGTTTTTTAGTGCTAATACGGGCACATGGTTGGGATATTTATCCTTGTTTTTTGAGTCATCATCTTCATCCAAATTGAATAAAGAAATCATCTCTTGTTCGTCTTCTGAAACTTGAAAATCAATAAAATTGTCAAACATATATTTTCGGCGAAAGCCGTATTTTGGTCAAGAATATGGACTTGGGTCTAATTGCCATTTTGGCACTAGATAGACTTCATCCTTGCGGAGAAAAGTAGGCTCAATGATTGTGCCAGTCGAGTTGGCGTGCCAAAACAGTAGAAACACGTTGGAATATGGCGGTTTTAGGCAATAATTAGGAGAAAACTGGACAATTTGGCAGGATGAAATTAGCGCTCTACGGCCAATTCTTCATCGTTAATGGCATCAATTTCTACTTTTAGATTGTTGATGATAAATTCCTGCCGTTGAGGAGAGTTTTTGCCCATGTAATAGTCTAGGATGGCGTCAATGCTATCTCCTTCGACCATCGTGACAGGATCTAGGCGCATATTTTCATTAATGAAATCTTCAAATTCATTGGGGGATATTTCTCCTAGTCCTTTAAATCGTGTGATTTCTGCTTTACCCCTAAGGGCTTTAATGGCATCTAACCTTTCTTGATCGGTGAAGCAATAATAGGTCTTTTTCTTATCTCGAACTCTGAACAGCGGGGTATCCAAAATGTACAAATGTCCTTCTCGTATCAAATCAGGAAAAAACTGTAAAAAGAAAGTCAATAACAATAGCCGAATATGCATGCCATCGACATCGGCATCTGTGGCTATGACGACCTTATTGTAGCGCAAATTTTCGATGCCGTCTTCAATGTTTAAGGCGTGTTGAAGCAGATTGAGTTCTTCGTTTTTGTAAACAATTTTTTTGCCCATGCCATAGCAATTCAAAGGCTTACCCCGCAAGCTAAAAACGGCTTGAGTATCGACATCTCTTGCTTTGGTAATAGACCCACTAGCTGAGTCTCCTTCGGTAATAAAAATGGTCGTATTTTGTACCTTTTCTTCAGGGCCTTTTTTGTTAAGGTGGTATTTGCAGTCTCTCAGTTTCTTATTATGTATTTTGGCCGCTTTGGCTCTCGAATTGGCAATTTTTTTGATGCCTGCAATTTCTTTACGCTCTTTTTCGGATTGAATGATACGCTTCAAAAGCGCATCTTTGGTATCCGAATATTGATGCAAATAATTATCCAAATCCTTGCGCATAAAGTCCAACATCCAAGTACGGATAGTCGGTGAATTGGGGTCGGCGGAGATATTGGTCGATCCTAGTCGTGTCTTGGTTTGGGACTCAAAAACAGGGTCTTCAATCCGAATACTTACGGCTGCAATGATTGAGCTTCGGACATCTTTAGTGTCAAAATTTTTGCCGTAATGATCTCGGATGGTTTTGACATAGACTTCCTTAAAAGCATTTAGGTGAGTGCCCCCTTGTGTGGTATGTTGTCCGTTGACAAAAGAATAATATTGCTCGCCATAATGTTGACCATGAGTGATGGCCATTTCGATATCATCACCTTTGATATGGATGATAGGGTACCGAAAATGCTCTGCTTGATTTTTGCGTTCAAGAAGGTCTTTTAGTCCATTTTTGGATTGGAGTAGCTTGCCATTAAAGCGAATTTTCAGCCCCGTATTTAAGTAGGCATAATTCCAGAGTAGGCTTTCGACATATTCATTGACAAAGCGATATTTTTTGAATAGGGTAGGGTCAGGCTTGAAACGGATGAGCGTTCCATTTTCTTCTTTCGATTTACCAATTTTTTTGTCGGAAGTGATATTTCCTTGGCAAAATTCAGCGGTTTTTTCTTTTCCTTCCCGAAAGGAGCTAACAATAAAAAATTCCGAAAGGGCATTGACCGCTTTAGTACCAACACCATTTAGACCTACGGATTTTTTGAAGGCTTTGGAGTCGTATTTGCCACCTGTATTTATTTTGGAGACACAATCGACTACTTTTCCTAGGGGGATTCCCCGTCCAAAATCTCTTACTTCAACTACGCCATCTTTGATGAGTACATGGATTTCTCGTCCATTTCCCATGACAAACTCGTCAATGGAGTTGTCAAAAACTTCTTTGAGTAGTACGTAGATGCCATCATCAGGAGATGAGCCGTCGCCTAGTTTACCAATGTACATACCTGGGCGTAGTCGTATGTGTTCGCGCCAATCAAGTGAGCGTATGTTGTCTTCCGAATAGGTTGTTTTTGCCATCTTTGCCGTTTCTTTCTTTTGAGACGCAAATATACGAAAAAATATTTATAAATGGTTTTGTTTTTGTTAAAACATATTGGTTTTTCTGGCTTGCGCAAAATGGAGGGCTACAAAAAATATCTCGACGAGTCTTGTCGTGTCTATCAATTTTGTAACTTTGCAGAAAAAAATGGAAGAAAATAAGAAAAAGAAAGCCTGTATCGTATGCAAGGCAACTTCTGACGAAATGCCCATCCTCAACTTTGAGTACAAAGGCGAAACTCATTACATTTGCTCACAGCATATTCCGATATTGATCCATAAAGCTCAGGCATTGCAGGATATTTTGCCTGGGATGAAAAATACAGAGCCGTCATAGGGCTTGCCATTAAAAGAAGAACTGCTTATGAGTGAAATTGAAACAATTACTAAGGCTTTGACGGATTTTCGAGATGCTCGAGATTGGAAGCAATTTCATAATCCTAAGGATTTAGCGTTGGCACTCTCTATCGAAGCTTCAGAGCTCAATGAGATTTTTTTGTGGAAACAGTCGCAAGATGCGGATTTAGAGAAGATTAAAGATGAGTTGGCAGATGTTTTTTCCTATGCTTTTTTCCTTGCGGAAAATTTGAATTTAGATGTGCCTACCATCATTAAGGAAAAGTTGGCTAAAAGTGTCGTGAAATATCCAGTAGAGAAAGCAAAAGGGACGATGCGTAAATATGATGAATTGTGACTTTGGACGTTGATTTGGCTTCGCCGTTCAATTGGCTTCGCCGTTCAATTGGCTTCGCCGTTCAATTGGCTTCGCCGTTCAATTGGCTTTGC
>CAMZKG010000064.1 GCA_947311105.1 uncultured Saprospiraceae bacterium | reverse complement strand
GGTTGAGCGCTTGTCCTTTGGACTTCGCTGGTTGAGCGCTTCGCTGGTTGAGCGCTTGTCCTTTGGACTTCGCTGGTTGAGCGCTTCGCTGGTTGAGATGCTTGTCCTTTGGACTTCGCTGGATTTTGCTTGGCTTTATCTAATAATCGTCACTATCATGGACTTTCCGTATATTTGCCATTGAAACAAGGCTTGTAGCCAAAATGAAATTAGATTGGAAAAAAAGCAAAAAACAAGTTTTGATATTGCCTTGGACAAGATGCGGCATTATTGCGGTTACCAAGAGCGCAGTTTTTTTGACTTGCGTGAAAAAGCGAAGCGCATAGATTTGAGTTTTAGTGACTTGGAAGAGATGATTCCGATTTTGGAAAAAGAAAAATTTTATAGTGAAGCGCGCTTCGCCAAGGAATTTGCAGGGGGAAAGTTTAGGATGAAAAAATGGGGGCGCTACAAAATCCGCCAAAAACTAAGGGGTAAAATGGTACCCAAAACCCTGATAGAGAATGCTTTATCTTTGATTCCAGAAGACGATTATCTCGCTACTTTGCGCAAGCTCATCATCCAAAAAAACAAAGAATACGGCAATACGCCCCATAAAAACTATGCGAAACTTGCCCGATATTTTGCCCAAAAAGGATATGAATCTTATCTCTTTCAGCAGGAATTCAACTCACTATTCCCTAGAAAAACTTAACAGCCTACCGTACAACTAAACAAATTCAACCACGCTAAGCCATATCCAAAAGCAAACTATGTACTTAAAATCAATCAGCCAACAAGTCAATCAAAGTATCCGCGAAGTAGGAGCTTATATCAAAAAAGAACGGGGCAAAGTAAAAGCCAAAGAAATATCCGACAAATCACTCAACAACCTAGTCTCCTACGTGGACAAAACCGCCGAACAGATGCTGGTCAAAGCGTTGAAGAAAATCGTTCCAGAAGCAGGTTTTTTGACCGAAGAAAAAACGGTTGCTCAAGACAATAAATCTCTTCGTTGGATTATTGACCCGTTAGATGGGACTACTAATTTTCTTTTTGGCTTACCCATCTACTCGGTCAGTGTAGCCTTGGCGCAAGACGAAGAGCTATTAGTTGGCGCAGTGTATATTCCAGAGTTAGATGAGCTTTTTTCGGCAACGAAAAATGGGGGCGCCTACCTAAACAATCGCCCTATTTCCGTATCAAAAACAGTAACTATTGCAGCTTCCTTAGCAGCGACGGGATTTCCTTATTATAAATTTGAGCACCTAGACCGCTACATGGCGATGCTAGAAAAATATATGCGCAATACACGTGGCGTACGGAGATTAGGCTCGGCAGCCGTTGATTTAGCCTATGTTGCTTGTGGGCGATTTGATTTTTATTTTGAGTTCGATCTAAATCCTTGGGATGTGGCGGCAGGCTTATTGATTGTGGCAGAAGCAGGGGGCAAAACGTCTAATTTTGATGGTAGTGGCAGTGCCTTTTCAGGAAAAGAAATACTAGCATCCAATGGGACGATGCACGGGGTTTTAGTGGAGTGAGCAAGTATCTCGTTGCTACAACTCAACCCGCTTGATTTAAGTTTAACTTCCGCAGGGCAATAGTAAAAGACAAAGGGTCAAAGGCTGACAAAAACTGGCTATTTCCTGAAAAGAAACAATCCAAAATGGCAAGCACGATCACGGATAAAAAAAACGCCAAAAGAGTTACCTTTTGGCGTTTTATTTTTCTCGTAAGAGCCGACTACCCGATGCCCTTCGCCACCAAATAACGCTCTGCGTCTAAGGCAGCCATACAACCAGAGCCTGCGGCCGTCACTGCTTGGCGATATACCTTATCTTGTACATCTCCACAGGCAAAAACGCCATCAATATCTGTCTTAGAAGTACCTGGCTTAACAATCAAATAGCCGGTATCATCCATTTTCATTGCGCCATCCAGGAAGCTAGTATTAGGTTTGTGCCCGATAGCGACAAAAAAGCCTTTTACAGGTAGGACTGTTTTTTCTCCTGTTTTATTATTGACGACTCTTACTCCTTCGACTTCCTGCTCTCCGAGAATTTCATCTGTATTGGTATTCCAATGTATGATGATATTTTCGGTATCTTTTACTCTTTTTTGCATAATTTTGGAAGCCCTAAGCTCATCTCTACGCACAATCATGTGTACTTTGGGGCAGATTTTCGCCAGATAAGAAGCTTCTTCTGCTGCGGTATCGCCGCCACCTACAACCGCCACTTCTAGACCTTTGAAGAAAAAGCCATCACAAACGGCACACGCCGAAACGCCCATATTCATCAAACGCTTCTCCGACTCTAGGCCGAGCCATTTTGCGGAAGCACCTGTGGCAATAATAATCGTATTAGCATGAATCTCCTTGCCGTCTTCTGCCCAAGCAATTTTTACATCACCTGACAAATCCACTTTGGTAATCTCTTCATAACGAATATCTGTATCAAATCGCTCTGCTTGTGCCTTAAACTGCTCCATCATCTCTGGCCCACGAATCCCATCAGGATAACCAGGAAAATTATCCACTTCAGTCGTAATCATCAACTGACCACCAGGCTCTCGACCTGTGTACATTACGGGATTCAGACCTGCTCTAGCGGCATATATTGCAGCGGTGTAGCCTGCGGGGCCCGCACCAATAATTAGGCATTTTACTTTTTCCATATTTTTTTGATTTATTCGGTTATTTTAACATCGCCTTGCGGCAAAAGGTTGCGCAAAGGTAAACGAATAACCATAAAACAAAAGTGACCACCATCACTAAATGTCGGACGCACTACATCTATTTGGTACTTACAGGCAATTCAAAATTTTGGCACATCAATGACACTTCTTCGAGACTCTCGTTAGAGCCTACAAAAGTCAATATATCCCCTACATGGAGCTTGGTGTAACCATGGGTAATGACCATTTCGCTACCCCGTTTTACCGAAAGGATAATCACATCACTCGGCAAACGCAAATCTCGTAGCAAAACGCCTTCCATTCGAGTATCCTTCACTTTTACATCTAAAGTATCTCGATCGCCTTCTTTGCCCAGCAATAAAGAAGTTGTCAACGGAGACCGCACATAGTGATCCAAAAGGCTGATCATCGCCAAGCCTGGATTAACGATATAAGCCCCTAATCGCTCAAAGCGACTACTCCAAGAAAAATCATTGACTCTCACGACGATACTCTCTGTCCCTGCCTTTTCGTAGAGTATTTCTGCTACATTATAATTGCGTTCGTCAGACAGCAAAAGAATGGCTTTATCGGCACTTTCAGGTTTTAGTTCCAAGATGCTCTCTTCCGAGAAATCTTTTACACGCACAATAGGCACATCTTCCGAAAAAGCAAAATCACTCGCATCCAAAGTGGTCACTATCTTAGCATCCCAGTGATGTTCGCGTAAGCGTCTCGCCAAGGCAATAGAATGATTTTCCAAGCCAAAGATGATCGCTTCCTGCCCTTCTATCATGGCCGTCTTGGCTTTTATGTGTGCTTCACCCACCTTTTGGATGGCATATTTGAACAAAGGCGGCCCCACAATCTGGTTGATGACAATCACCGCTACAACAATCGTATAAAATGCATTGCCCCAATCTGGAAAAATATGGGCTATTTCGGTAGATAGACCGATTCCGACGCCTGCTTGGGTCACATAAGGCATCCAGCCATACTTTCGAAATAAAGGCTTATCCCCTGCTAGCGTACCGCCCGTAAAGGAGCCTACCATCATCGAAATCAACCGCACCACAAATAAAACCAATGCCACTTCCCAGACATGTACCAACACATCTAATGATAAGGAAGCCCCTGTCAATGTAAAGAATATGACATACACCCATGGCCCATTATGCTCCATCATCTCCTGCAACTCCAAGCGGTGCTTGGAGTAGTTGGTCACATAAAAACTACCCAATAAAACGACCAACAGGGCTTCTATTCGAATCGAAATATGATAATGTTCATGCACATAGCCTTCCATAAAAACTAAGCCTAAAAACACGCCAAAGCCTATTCCTAGGACAAATATCGTCTTTATGCGCTCAGACATGGTCGTCTTCATCACGCCTACAAGCAGCTTCCCAATAAGCCAGCCCAATCCTAAGGACAAAACCAACTCGCCTACAATTTTCGCCAGCAAGATCCATTCAAGTTCTAAGCCTTGAATCATACTCATACTCAATGACAAACAAATAGAAAATAGAACAATCACTAAAATATCAATTAATACCGTCACCCCTAGAGCTGTACTCACAAAAGGCCCTTTCGCACGCATCTCATTGATGATGGCTATGGCTGACGACGGGGAGCGAGCAACTAGTATCGTACCCACCAATATCGACACGGCAATTTTTGCAGTGACCGACATCTCTTGCATGAAAGGAATAAAATCCGCCAATAGAAACATCGCCCAACTGGTCATCCCAAAGGTAATAACCAACTGACTTATCGTATTCCACTTGATGCTTTTCAGGCTGTCATCTAACTCTTTGAGATATAATTCGACTCCGGCAGCCAAAGCAATGAATGCCAAGGAAAAATCATTGAGAAAATCCAGATGATGGACGGTTTCTTTGTCCAACAGATTAAGCACATAAGGCCCTGTCAGTATCCCTACTAGCAACAACCCCGTAATCATCGGCGCTTTCCACTTCGTAAAATACTCCGCTAACCGATCCGCTGCAAGGGCTATAACTCCAAATCCCGCAAGATATAAAATAATTTTTTGTACGACTTCTAACACATTTTTCGTTTTGTTGATATTTCTAACATACTCTATGTGTGTTTGTTGCAACAAATGTAGGTCAGCCCTAAATAGATTTGGGCAGGGGCAATATTTCCTTTATATTTGCAGAAAAAAAAAGAGATGGCGCGCCGAAATAAGCTCCAAAAATTTTCTGAAATTCTATCCTACCCCAATGTCTTGGAAAACTACGAGTACAATGACATCAAACTCGTCGGAAAAGATGGTGTAGAGATGAATATGCCTAATCAATGGGCCGCCAAACAGTTTCATAATGAGCATCCAATTACCCTAGAATTAGCTTGTGGGCGTGGAGAATATACCTTAGCTCTCGCCAAGCGCTATAATAACCGTAACTTCATCGGCATGGACATCAAAGGGGCTAGAATTTGGCGTGGAGCCAAAAACGCCCTAGACCAAGGTCTTAGTAATGTCGCCTTTCTGCGGAGTCGAATCGAACAAGTCGAGCATTTTTTCGGCAACGAAGAGATTGATGAAATATGGATTACTTTTCCAGATCCTTTTTTACGAGAAGTCAAGGCCAATCGGCGACTTACTTCTCCTCCTTTTTTGGCGCGTTACCGCAAAATCTTAAAAAAAGGGGGCATCATCCACCTAAAAACGGACAACACGATGCTTTTTGAATACACATTAGATGTCCTAAAAAGTGAGAAAGGAATAAAAATTCTTGTCCAAAATGATGATATTTATAATGGTGAGCTCCCGCATCCTGATTTGGATATAAAAACTTACTACGAGAAAAAACATTTAGCGAATAAGCTGACGATAAAATATGTGGCTTTTAGCTTGCGTTAAGAGCGGCATGGCTTATCTTTGCCAACGTGCTAAAGCGTGTTGTACCTCGTGCTGGCTTGCCCCAACGCGCTAAAGCTCGTTGTACGTGCTGGCTTGCCCCAACGCACTAAAGTACGTTGTACGTGCTGGCTTGCCCCAACGTGCTAAAGTACGTTGTACGGGAAAATCGTTCAATCCAAGCTATGAAAAATCTACTCCCCCTAATTCTTTTCTTCCTTTTTTCCCTTTCGGAAATAAAGGCACAATCCGTCAGCCTTTTTGAAGAGCTCCATGGACACATCACCTTTGAATGGTTTGGGAGCTCCAATAATACAGAAGATAATTCGGCATCGGGGTTTGATTGCGCCAATGACAACCAGTCATTTTCATCTGCATCCATCACCCTCCCCAACGGGGCTACCGTTCAAAAAGCCCTGCTCTATTGGTCAGGGTCTGGAAGTGGGGATTTTGATGTGACTTTATCTGGGCCTAGTTTTTCCAATTTATCTATTGCTGCCGACAGAGAATTTCATGAGACATTTGCCTTAAAAAATTTCTTTGCAGGTGCTTATGATATCACCGCTCAAGTTAGCAGTGCGGGTTCAGGCGTATATACGCTATCTGGTCTTGACGCAAGTACTGGATTTGCCCATTGCGTTTTTAATACTATCTATAGTGGATGGAGTATTTTGGTCATTTATGAAGAAGCCAGCCTGCCATTCTCAACCGTACGAGTCTATGATGGTTTTGAAGGGCTAAGAGATGAGAGTAACGATTATCTAATTGATAATGTCTTAATTGAATCTTCGACTAACACCAAGTTCGGTATCCTAGCATGGGAAAGTGATGTCTTCTTCAGCCCCGAAGAATCCATTAAAATTAATAATGCCAAAATTAGCAATTCTTACAATCCCGCCAATCAAATTTTTAATCAAACTAATTACTCAAATGCTGGTAGCACCAGCTACAACATGGACTTAGATGTTTTTGACATTTCGAGCTATGTAAATATTAATGACACGCAAATCCCTATCCAACTTACCATAGGCGGCGACTTAATTTTCCTAAATGCTTTTGCCATCTCTTACCAAAACAAACTCCCTGATGCTTCTGTCATAATTGACTCTGTATCAACATATTGCGACCAAAACTTAGCGACGATTCAATTTGAAGTATCCAACCAAAATTGTAATGATATTTTGCCGCAAGGCACCAAGATATCCTTCTACCAAAACAACACTTCCGGCATTCTGCTTGCTTCCGCAAAGACCTTAGCAGACATCCCTATTGGTGGCAGCGAGTCCCAAGCCATCCAATATCCAACGCCAGGGGGCATCTATGACATCATTGCGATTATTGACCCTACTCAAGAAGTTTTGGAGCTTGATGAGACCAATAATATGGACACTGCTACCTTATCTCTTATGCAAACTCCTGTCTTTCAATCCATCTCGGAGACGATTTGTTTTGGAGACTCTATCAATTGGCAAGGGCAATACTATCACAATAATATTATTTTAACGGACACGTTCATTACTGCTAATGGATGCGATAGTATTATAAATTGGGCACTCACCGTGCACCCCAAAATTCAAACTACACTTGACACGACTATCTGCTCTGCTAACTTACCCTACACCTTACCAGACGGCAGTTTAATAAATACTTCGGGCACATACACTTCCATTCTAACCGCGCAATCAGGTTGCGACTCAACCATCATCACGACCCTTTCCACCGAGCAATCTACGTGGTTGATTCAAGAAGAAATTTGCCCAGGAGATTCTCTGTTTTATGATGGGCAATTCTTTTTTAGTGACACTTCTTTTACCAGCACCCAACCTGCTACAAATGGTGGTTGCGACAGCATTATTACTTTTAGCCTATCCGTAAAGCCGTTGCAGATTGATACTATTTTTAGCGTTTTATGCAACGGGACTCCTTACGAATTGCCCGATGGAACAGTAGTCGATACAGCTGGCATCTTCCAAACCAAAATTAACTGCAACCACCTAAAAATCAGCATTTTAACAAATGACACATCCACATACTCGCTAGGCTTACCCGATAGTCTCCAAATTGTTTTGGGTGAAAGCATCCTACTTGAAGCGGCCCCTAATTTTAATTTCTATAACTTTAACTGGACGCCGACCGCATCTATGGATTGCGCGACCTGTCTTGCGACAAACACTACTCCGACAACCAATACGACCTATGTGCTCACTGGAGAAAATAAACATGGGTGCACTGTCTCCGAACAAGTGTATATTTCTATCATCACGCCTACTAATGAAGCCTACATTCCCAATTCTTTTTCTCCCAACGGAGACGGTCATAATGATGAATTCCTAATCTATGGCACCAAGATTGTTCGGATCAAACAATTAGAAATTTACGACCGCTGGGGCAGTTTATTGTTTTCACAAAAAGATTTGGACACAACAAAAGGCTGGAATGGTCGCTACCAAGGAAAAATCATGAATACAGGTACTTACATCTATGTCATGAAAGTGGAGTTTAAAAACGGAGACGTACAGTTATTTAGCGGAGATATTACTTTGTGGCATTGATAACTTGATTAAGGTTTCGGTGTAGCGGGTGTAACGGGTGTAGCGGTGTAGCGGGTTGCAAGAGATTGGCTATTTTCTGTAAAAAAAATAACTTCAATCCAAAATAACAAACACTGACAGACTTTCTTAAGTTAATTTTTTCTAAAAGCTATTTTTCGCTACAAGCTGATAATACCAATAATCACGGGCTTTTCTAAGTATCGAAACTTGAGTAACTTGTGTCTGCCATGAAAGAAAAAGGCATGACACCAGCATAATCCTAAGCATCCAAGTCAACAAAAACCCCTAAAAATAGTTATACAAGTAACACCCACTCCACATGAAACTACTCAATTGGATATTAATACTACCCATCAAATTTTATCGGATGGCAATTTCGCCGCTCATCGGCTCTAGTTGCCGCTACCAACCTACTTGCTCAAAGTACATGATAGATGCTATCAACGAATGGGGCGCCTTTAAAGGTACTTGGCTAGGCATCAAACGCATCACTAGCTGCCACCCATGGGGCGGTCATGGCTGGGATCCCGTACCCAAAAAAGGAGAAAAAAACGACAAACACGCGCATTAACTCAAAGAAACGATGAGCTAAGTGGGAAAAACCACTACGTGTTTTTAGATTGAGTGTATATTTTTTCAATCTATACTTCAGGCAATTTTCCAAAATCTGGCTCCATAATTTTTGGCTGGTTTCAATTGAACAATTGCACAAATAAAATGCCGTATCCATTTAATATCGAAAAAGCACCAGCTTCAGTTTCTTTTTATATTGACTCGGTACGATGATTTCATTGGCAGCTATCTGTAACCCGTCGCGCATACGGAGCAACAACTCACCATCAGATGTATTAAACAAACTATTGCGTTTAGCGACTCCGTCAACACCCAACACATATTCGATAACATTGGTACGGCGTTTTATTTCATCATTAAATAACAAACGCATACTACTTTTATTTTTCCACAAAAAATAGGAAGAAAAGATACCTTCATCATTTTGAGACATTTGTTGTTTGTAAAGCATTGCCTTCCAATCAGGCGTGCCTTTGGCGTCAATGGAGAGCGCAAATACATCTTCAAAATAATAGTCAGTGGACATTCTCGACAAGCTAGAGCGTCTAAATTGCCCAGGAGCTTCTATGGCAGACCGATGAAATACTTTCACAATTTCCATCATCAGTAGCACGCCGCCATCGCTTCGCACGACTACATCTGCTATTTTCAAATCTTCCGCTCCCCGTTGATTCTTTCTAGTAGTTTTTCCCGCAAGGGAAGCCACCAATTTTTGGTCAAAGGGAATCTGATAAATCACCCCGTCTTTTTCACCCGACGTACTAAACATAAAAACGCCATTCGTGCGATTAATACTTCTTTCGGCATAGAGACCGACACCTACTAGCCGATGATGAAGTGGATCATAAGTAAACTGATAATCTGCCACCAAAAATTTAGGAATAGGCACTCTTATGGTTTTTTCTATATTTTTGGTTTTGGTATGAACGACAAATTGGTGCTGTTTTAGCTTCGATTTTCGATTATTTATTTCGTAGGTAAAAAAGGCCTGACCATCATCTGTCAAGATGGGCTGAAAAAGATATTTTCTCTCCAAATCTGGGTCTAAATCAAAATCATACGACCATAGCTTTTTCAACTGATTGACATCGAAAGCGATGGACTCCACATGCTTATTGTTTTCCACATGATAAATCAATATTTTTTGATTATTGGGGCTGTATTGAACCAAAGGAAATGGGGTATTAAAGCGCACTCCGTAGTGCTTAATCACCACCGAATCAACCAACTCGGCGGTAGCATCATAATGATGAATCTTTAAAAAAACATGCCCTTTGCGCTTATATTGATAAAGAACATAAAAAGAATTTTTTCCGCCAAAAGCATCCACTATTTCCGTTCGGCGCCCATCTAATTCAATTTTTTTATTCCAAGACTTTGCCATATTCGTATTAAAAGCTTGAATGATAAAATCATTGCCTTTGTCTCGAAGCATTAGATACTGGTCATTTTGCTTGCCCAATAAATAAAAAGCGTAATCATCTCGGATAGAGATTTTGTCCGAAACAAGAATGTCTTGCCCTTTGGCACTCCAACTAATGAGCAAGAAGACGAAAATCAGAAAATGACGCATATATATCGGCTTTAGATGGTGATGCTTGCGCAAAATACGGGATTTTTATAATATGGTTGTTGTTTTTTGGGGTTTTAGAGTTCAAAGCATGGAGCTTACTCCCAAAAGGCGTTGTAGTCTATAATTATCGAAGGGGGCAAAATTTTATTTTGTTCAATTGTGCAATTCAATGGTTCGGTAAAAAATAACTGCCACAAACAGAATTTCTCAAGTTACTGTCATTTGCTATTCAAAAACGATGCAGACCAGAAGCTTGCGCTCCAGAAGCTCAAACAGAATGAACGACCGATCCCGCAGGGTCGAGCACGGCAGTGCTCGAAGGGAAGAGAACGGCAGTAGCCGAGTGGCGGAAGCAGTGGAGATGCGTTTCTG
>CAMZKG010000063.1 GCA_947311105.1 uncultured Saprospiraceae bacterium | reverse complement strand
TCGCTGGTTGAGTCACTCACTTCGTTCGTTGGTTGAGTCACTCACTTCGTTCGTTGGTTGAGTCACTCACTTCGTTCGTTGGTTGAGACACTCGCTTTGCTCGCTGGTTGAGTCACTCACTTCGTTCGTTGGTTGAGACACTCGCTTCGCTCGTTGGTTGAGACACTCGCTTCGTTCGTTAGTTGAGTCACTCGCTTCGCTCGCTGGTTGAGCGTTCGCTTTGCTCTCTGGTTGAGTCGCTTGTCCTGCGGACTTCGCTGGTTGAGTTGCTCGCTTTGCTCGCTGATTGAATGCTCAAGCGACCTATTTCAGGTCTATTCCTAGTATCAAATCTCCCATTTCTATGGCATTGACTACTGCTTGGTCTGCTTCGCTTTTGACTTTGCCGAATACGGTATGCTTGCCATCCAACCAAGGCGTATCTACATGGGTAATAAAAAATTGGCTTCCATTGGTGCCTGGACCAGCATTGGCCATTGACAAAACACCTGGGGCATCATGGCGGCATTCTGGGTGAATTTCATCGCCAAATTTGTAGCCAGGGCTGCCTGTTCCCGTACCTAGTGGACATCCACCTTGAATCATAAAATTGGAAATCACTCGATGAAAAACCAAGCCATCATAGTAGCCTGCTTTCGCCAATTCTATAAAATTCGTGACCGTCTTAGGCGCTTTGGTGGCAAATAAATCTAGATGAATATCGCCCTTGCTGGTCTTGATGGTCAATTCAATATCATTATCGAAAGATGCCGTATTCATCGCATCCAAAATAGTTTGTGGGTTTATTTTCTCTAAAGCGTTCATTTTCTATTGTTTTTCATGAATGGTGTAAACCAAAATCTGGACGAATAGTTCACTCAAGACTTGATGGCACAAGGCTCAAAAAAACCATTCCTATTTTGTAAGCTGCCGCAAACTCATCAATTGTCCAAAGGAGATACCTTCATCATTGGGAGATAAATTTTTATGAAAATACAATTCAAACTCCTTATCCATAAACATCTGAACCAAATCCACCAACCAGCCATTCTGAAAAACCCCACCACTAAAAGCCACTTTTCTTATCTGCTGTCTTTTGGCAATTTCATAAATATAATTAGCTAAAGTGATGTGAAATTTGGCAGCCAAAAAAGTAGAATCATAGCCGTCCATTTTACCTTCTATCAGTTTTTTCAGAATAAACTTTGGGAAATTAGCAGGAATTCCATCTGACAAATAAGTATAAAACTTCGTGGCGCCATTTTTTCTAAAGTACTGATAAGCAGCACTTTCTAACAACATCGCCGCTTCTCCTTCATAAGTCTGATGATCAACATCCAAAATAATAGAAGCCGCTGCATCAAATAATCGTCCTGCACTCGAAGATTGTAATTTTTGGTCTTGCGCCAAAAGTTTTTGATAAATACGCCATTCTTCATCGGTAAATTTATCCTTCAATGCTTCATCTCCTCCACTAATGACGAAAGCAGAAATACGTGGCTCTCTTGGCATCTTATCCCCCAAAATAAAATCGAAGTAGTCTAAATGATGTATGCGCTCTACCCTTCCGTATTCATAAATAAAAAACTCTCCACCCCAAATTTGTCCATCATCACCATAACCTGTCCCGTCCCATATAACCCCCAGCACCTTTTCATCCAAATTCATCAAATTATGCTCCCCCAAAACCGCATAAAAATGGGCTTTATGGTGCTGTACTTCAAGTAGTTTTGCCCCAAATCGTTTGGCTATCTGCCTTCCCAATTCATGAGTATAATACTGCGGATGCTTATCAACAATAACGACTTCAGGTGTTGCATCAAACATATTTAACAAATGCTCCAATGTCCTTTCATAATTCTCTTGCGCATCCAAAACATCTGTGTTACCCAAATATTGACTGACAAAAACATTTCCTGCATGAAAAAGCGTAAAAGTGCTTTTTAGCATAGCCCCCAAAGATAATATCGTTTTTTGCGGAAGCGAATCCACCTGCTCAAACAAAAAAGAAGGAGCCAAACCCCTAGACCGTCTCAAAATTATTTTTTGATATTTAACGACACTATATTTGAGTACACTATCATCTTGAGCTAAGACAATTTTTCGATTATTTAGCAAAATCAAATCTGCAATTGGAGCTAAATATTCGATCGCTTCATCATCCTTAAAAATAATAGTCGAGCCACTAATGTTGCCACTAGTCGCCACAATTGGCAAGCCAAACTCCTGTAAAAGTAATTCATACAACGGCGTATAAGGCAACATGACGCCTACTTGTTTTAGACCAGGAGCTATATCATCATAAGCAGTATTAGACACCCTATCATCAGCTTTCACCAAGCTCAATAGTACGATAGGGCTACTCACTCCTTCCAGTTCAAGCATAGTAGATGCATCAATTTCAACATCTTCAGCCAGCTCAAACAAATCAGGGTGCATCATTGCCAATGGCTTAGAAGGTCTCTGCTTTAGCTTTCGCAAACGCCTAATAGCCAATGAGTTAGTCGCATCACAAGTTAACAAATACCCACCAACTCCTTTGATGGCGACGATTTTTCCATCTCTCCAAGCCCGTACAACTTGCTGAATTTCATCACCTTTCGGCAAAAATTGTCCGTTTTTCCAAAGCGACAACTCAATAGCACATTTAGGGCACGAATTGGTCTGAGAATAATATCTTCTATCCAAAGGGTCATCATATTCTGCTTGGCAAATTGGGCACATTTTGAAAGGTGCCATCGTGGTAGTTGGGCGATCGTACGGCAACGACTTTATGATTGAATATCTTGGTCCGCAATTAGTACAAGTTATAAAGGGATATAAATATCGCGGATTAGTCTCGTCATAAAGCTCTTTTTGACAATCCCGGCACATCGCAAAATCTGGTGTCAATAGAAGATTCATTTCGCCAGACTCTTCACTACGAATAATATCAAACTGATTAAACTCTTCGAAAATAATTTCTTTCAATTCAGAAGAAGTAATGACCGAAAACTTCGGTTTTTCCGCAAGGATTCTATCAAAGAAAGTATTTGCTTGCTCTTCATCAGTCGTCATACGAATATGCACCCCATCAGATGTATTATTGACCCACCCTTTGAGTTGCATTTCTGTTGCCAGCTTATACACAAAAGGTCTAAAGCCTACCCCTTGGACAATGCCTTTGATATGAATATGGAAAGTTTTCACACTGGGTCATGAATTGATTTAGCCAATTCAAGGATTGCTTTAATCGCACCAGGAATACACGCTTCAACTTTAGGGGTCATATCTGTGGTCATCGGCTGAATACCTTCAACCGAAATAGTAATCAAGTGCAACTCTGGTGTCTTGCCAAGAATAAACAATGCTTCAATCATATCTTTCAACCCTACATCATGCACACTAAGCGCATTAGGAAAATCAGATGCAAATTTAGGCTTTAACACTTTAATTGTACCAGCGGGTTTGCCGTCCATCGTCGCATCAATAAAAATGACGGTACCATAGTCATCAAATACATTCATCAAAAAGAACCCTCCAGTACCACCATCCAGCACATCTACATATGCTGGACGCTCCATATCCGCCATTTGATGTACAATATGCACTCCTACGCCTTCATCTCCCATCAGATAATTGCCGATACCTAACACCAATATTCTATCTTTATTATTGCCATCAAGACTATAATAGCCTGTACCTTGAAGGCGAACATATTTATTTTCATCCATTAGTTTACACAATTTAATGCATGACAAAAGTACAAAAAAGGTCAATCACCACTAGGATAATTGACTTTTTTCTTTCTGACAATGGTTCGGTAAAAAAAACAATACTCCGACGTAGCCTGCCACGCCTCCAACTTCTTCCTTGATTAAGGCAAAATTTGAAGATGCTTGATATTTAGGAGCTCTGTTGTAGCGGCTACCGCCGTTCTCTCCCTTCGGCCGCTGCCGCACCCGACCCTTCGGGATCGGTCGTTCACGTCAGAAGTTTCCGACGTGACCCGCTACGCC
>CAMZKG010000062.1 GCA_947311105.1 uncultured Saprospiraceae bacterium | reverse complement strand
TGATATCAGTTTTTAGGCTGGTTTCAGTTGAACAATTGCACGGTTGCACAATTGAACCAAATAAAGTTTTGCTCCATTCCTTAGTTAGAGACTACAACGACTTTTCGGAGTAAGCTCAAGTGTTTAGTGATGAAAAAAGGCAAAGCTCTCTTAGCCATGGTGCAGTTGTTTGATGCTTGCGCAAAATTACGAATTTTTATAATGTATTGTCGATTTTTTTTTGAACTAATGTAAATATCTAAACTTAAGTGATGAACAGTTCGTTTGGAATCGTACTAGTGGAAGTCTGGGCTTCCTGCTCAAAATAAAAAAAGAAAAATGGCATTACACAAAGTAAGAACAAAATGGGTCGAAGATTTGATATTTGATAGTCATATCGGAGAAAGTACAATCAGGGTGCAAGGGAGTATTTCAGATGCACCAAGACAAGGGCCTGGGCCCAAAGCATTATTGTTGACATCTCTGACAGGGTGTACGGGGATGGACGTCGTCTCCTTGATGAACAAAATGCGGGTGAAATATGAAGCTTTTGATGTTTTTGCGGAAGCCGAACTAACCGACGAGCACCCCAAAAACTATAAATCTATTCACTTGACCTATGTGATAAAAGGGGAGAAGGCTAAATCGAAAGCCGATAAAGTGAAAAAATCGGTGGATTTGTCTTTGGATAAGTATTGCGGTGTTGCTTTTATGTTGCGAAAGCATTGTCCGATTACTTATGACATTAAATTTATTAACTAGCTCAAAGGAATAAGAACGGTGACCTTGGTCCCACAGTTTTGCCCGGCTTCAGTTTGGATATTGTCTTCTAGGCGCACCAGCTCTTCTGGCTGAAAGTGGCTATTCAGCATACGTAACCGATCCAAAGTGATTTGAGTGCCTTTGGATTTGTGCAATTGAAGCTTAGGGTCTTTGTTGTTATTTGCCGCAGCATTCGTGCGTCCGATGCCATTGTCTGTGATGGTCACCCGAATGGTGTCTTCATTGTACAAATCAAAATTTAAGGTAATCAAACCAGCATTGATGCCCCGCAGACCATGCTCGATGGCATTTTCTACATAAGGTTGGACGATCATTGACGGAATTTCATAGTCTTCATCCACCAAATTTTCACTAACAGTTATTTTATAATCCATCCGATTTCGAAATCGTAGATGCTTATTGATAAACAAATAATGCTGTAAAAAGTCCACTTCTTTTTCTAGTGAAATGGTTTCTAACTCGGAATAATCCAAGCTTTTGCGCATCAGCTTGGCAAAGCTAGATAAGTAGGTACTGGCTTCATCACGGTCATTTTTGGCAATAAAATTTTGGATAGAATTTAACGAGTTAAACAAAAAGTGGGGGTTCATTTGTGCTCTTAAAGCCCTGAGCTGTAGTGCTTTAGCTTGATACTCTAGCTTTTCTATCTCTTGTTTTTTCCTTTCCGTAGAATACTTTATGCCGAGCTCGCGAATAGTCTGTAGATTTGCTTTTTCGGCATGTTTTTCGTCAAACTCCGCCTTTAGGAGTTGATATTCATAAGCAATCTTGAACTCCCGTTGGATGGCATGTAAGTTGGCGGTTTCTTCGCAAATATTTGCTAAAACATTAAAATTTTTGGTGCTTTTGGCAAAAGCTAAAGCTTTTTGATAATGGTCAGATGCCTTTGCATAATCTTTGGCTTGCGCAAAAAGCAGCCCTTTCCATTTGTGGATGAGCGCCAGATTATTATAGTTCTTTTCGGGATTTTTGATATAGATTTCTTGAGCCTTATCGTATAGACCGATGGCGGTATCTGCAAGGTGCTCGTTATAGATACAGTGCCCCCAATTGGCGTAAGCCGAAGCCCTGACAATATCATCTAGGTCATTGGTGTTTAGGAGTACTTTTTTGAAGTAGGAGATAGCTTTGTTGGAATTGCCGAGCATGGCGTAAGCATTACCTGCACTTAAATAATACCAGCCAATTCTTGTCTTTAGGTTATGCTTTTCGCAGATTTCGAGCGCATTTAGGTAGGCTTCTTTGGATTTTTCAGGATCATTTGTCTTTTCATAGACGTTACCTAAACCACTATAAATCAAGGAGATAAAGTGAAAATCAGTGATGGTGAGCAAGCCTGGATTCTTATAAAAAAGATCCAATGCTTCAAAAAGTAACCTAGTGGCATCCGCCCAATCTGAAAGCTTTATATTCCAATGCCCTTGCCGACACAGTAGCTTCGGCTTTAGCAAGGAGTCTGGCTTGTCCTGAATGAGCTGCTCGATTTTGGCGACTAAAGAGCCCGCTTCTTCGAGTTTGTCTAAATTCATGCAAGTACCCACAAAATCTATATAAAACTCTGCCTTCTCTGTATAAATGGTGATGTTTTCTAAAAGGGCAGCACCTTGACGGAAAAAATCATACGAAGCTTGGTAATTGGCATATTGATTTTCATACAAGGCGGTATAGTGCAGATATTTGATTTGGTTGGTCGTATCCCCAGCTGGAATGACTTTTTTTAAATTAGTCAAACATAGCTTCATCTTTTCAGAATCTGAAAAAAGATACTGATTACATTCCGCAAAAAGCAGGGACAAGTTGACCCCTGTCTGCTTAGGCGTATTGGCGTATTTAGGGGTGAAATTTAGATCTTTCTTTATCTGCATATTGACGATGACCTACTGGGGAGTAGTCGTGCCGCAGTAGGAGTTGTTTTTCTTCTTTTTTCTTGAAGAGTTGGTGGTAGAAGTAGTAACGCTCTTAGTCCGAGAGCTATTGCTCGTAGAACTTTTTGTTCTTATTTTTCTCATAATAGTGTATGTTTCCATTAAAGGATTCTCAAATATATGGAGATATTTTTTTTGTTGCTGATAAAAATTTAAGGAAAAAGTGAATAAAGAAAAAATAGAATATGTAATGTTATGACCTTCAAGATTATAAGATTTTTTTAGAATGTACATATTTTTTTTAATAATTTGTAGTAAATATTAGAAAAAATATTATTTGATGCGTTTTTTACATTTTTTAGTGATCAATTTGCCTTTGGCGTTCAATTTGCCTTTGGCGTTCAATTTGCCTTTGGCGTTCAATTTGCCTTTGGCGTTCAATTT
>CAMZKG010000061.1 GCA_947311105.1 uncultured Saprospiraceae bacterium | reverse complement strand
ATCACCATGTTGACGGCGATTACTTCTGCTCTAATCGGCAAACCCATCAAAAAACATCTAGCGATGACTGGTGAAATCACTTTACGTGGCAGAGTATTACCTGTTGGCGGCATCAAGGAAAAAATCCTTGCGGCAAAAAGAGCCAACATGAAGGAGATTATGCTCTGCAAATCCAATCAAAAACACGTGGAGCAAATTGACAAAGCCTATATCAAAGGCATAAAATTTCATTATGTGGAGCGAATGGAAGAAGTTTTGCGGATTGCTTTGGGGCTTAAGTGAAATAATTTAAGTTTCAGTACTTAAGCTTAACGGTATTGGGAGCTTTATACATGCTTAATTTGACTCATTGCCCCGAGTCGGGCAAGTTGAACGAGTGGACTTGCAAATTTATTTGCAAGATGTAGAGACGAACCGTAGAGCCAATTCACGAATTGGCTCCATAGGGCGAAGCGAGTATCTCCACAGGGAAGATAAAAGGTGAAGAGCAAAAGCTAAAAGGCTTCCAAAAGTGGCCCATCAATTAAAATTTCTTTTTGTTTGGCCATAAAGTCCCCCTTAACAAAGGGGCACGCTGGTGGGGTTTCGCTAAAAAAACATGCAAAAAGAAATTTGTTTTAAGCAATAATTTCATCCGCCCAATCAATTGCACAATTGAACAAAATAACAAAGGTTTAAGAAACTCCTAGTATTCGCTTCTGTTAAAACCCAATCAAAGAACAAATAAATCTCACTTAAATCAGTTATATTGATGCTTACAACATAGACTTTGTCTTTTTCTCTTCACAAATCCCCAAAAAAGCCTATTTTTGGCATAGACAAGGACAATACCTACTTTTCTGTGAAAACCTACTTAATGAAACACATTTTTCTCCTTCTTAGCTTCCTATTCATTGGAAGCATTTCTTTGAATGCCCAACGACTGCTGCCTGAAGCCATTCAATTTTCGGGGCTGGTCGTCACGGGGACAGCCGACAATATCATTCCCGTGCCGTATGCAACTATCGCTGTCAAAGGCACATCTAGGGGCACCTACGCCAACTATGCAGGCTTTTACTCCTTGGTTGTACGCCCTGGAGAAGTCCTTATCTTTACAGCAATCGGCTTCCGCAAAGAAGAATACACGGTACCCGATACGATTGTAGCTAATAAGTTTAACTACGTTCAAAACTTAGTGGAAGACACGATTTTGCTACCCGAAGCAGTAGTATATCCTTGGCCCAGCAAGACCTACCTTAAACAGGAATTTTTGGCGATGGACGTCACCGATGACTTACAAGTTCGGATTCAAGAAAACTTAATGGAAGAAACCTTGGAAAACCTTAGAATCGCCTTAGTTAGAGATGCAAAAGAAAATGCCAATTTTGTCCTTCGTCAAGAAGCAGACAAGCTTTACTACCAAGGTCAGCTACCCCCAAACTACATGTCCATCTTCAACCCTACCGCTTGGATAAAATTCTTTCAAGCTATCAAAAACGGGGATTTCAAGAAAAAGTAATACACCACGGCCGTTAGCCCGCAACAGTACTACGGGCTTTAGCCCGTAGCAGTACCACGGCCGTCAGCGCGTAGCAAAAAAAAAGCCCCACTCTAAGAGCAAGGCCTAATAGGGGGGATTTAATTCTTTTCCTCCGTCGTGCGATTTGATGACATGGAGCTGGCAATGCTAAACAGGATAACCCCGCCTAAAAAAGCGCCCAAAGCTAGATACATTAACAACATTTTTCATAGTTTTTGTGTGAAAGAATAGGTGTAATGAATCCATGGGAGTATCGATTTTTATAATAAAACCAATATACCCAACAACATACAAACATCGTGCCAACATATAAAACTAATCCACATATCACCCTTTTACTTATATATTATCAACATACAATCAATTAACAAAAAAGGAGTAACCACTAAATTGTGATTACTCCTTTGGAATTCTTTTGAAGTGAGTTTGTTTATAGAAGATTATCTTCTACCAAGAATAACATCAAGATTGTTATTAACAACTGCACCTAGCAAAAAACCACCGATTAAAACGTAAAGTATCAGCATAACTTCGTAATTTTAGACTTTGTTTCCAAAGTCAAACCAAAAAATAGCAAATAACAAGGGAAGGGGCAAATTGCAAACCTAATTATTTACAAACCAGTCTAGTTCAGGGAAGTGTGTTTACGTAGTGCACAGGATATGTTGCATTAATCTCAAATACAGTGCCAAGATAAGAAGAAAAAATCAAACTTCAAATGATTAACGAAAAAATTTCCAATTATTTCACAAATAATTTATCTACCATATACAAAGGGCACGAAAATACACCTATAAAACTTGAAAAGGTACAATTTATCTTTAAGACAATCCTTGACCTTGCGGTCGAAAAGGAACGTTTACATTTTACGACTTTATTTGCCAAGTTATCTTATATCTCCCAAAAATTTAGTTTCCCGCCAAAGCTTCATTATTTTACCAACTCCTTTCGGATAAATACCAGACATCTAGCCAACGCGGTTGACTCCCCCAAAACACATGAGTTCTATCAACTGGGCATTACCGTTTGCCTGCATCTTCTCGAAAGACTTTCAGAAGGCACCATCAGCCCCGAAATAAAAGAACAACTCCCCTACTCTTTTCCCAAGAAAAAAAGAAAAGATCGCAAAATCGTCTCCTTCTTCCATGATGTTCGCGTCATCATATTGGACAACAATGCCGCAAGCCAAGAGTTGATTGGCTATTTGGAACAAGACCCCGAAGAAAAAATAAGAATCAAATACAACATCCCTGACCGCAACGAAAATTTCAAAAAATCCATCATCCTTTTAGACAAGGTTTTTGGTTATCCGACGATTGTTCAGTTGCTTGATGTAGAGATGTATGCAGATGGGGTCTATTTTCCGAAAGGTTTTGTGCTCGAGCCTGATTACTTGGTTGATGTCAGTGCGGTGGCTGCCTCTATCGGTCACAAACATAATCTACCACTTGCTTACATGGTCTATAAGTTTCTTCCTTATGAAGTCACTCCCCCCATCATGCTCGGTAATATTGCTAACTTCTTCTTGGACGAACTAACAACCAATCCTGAGCAGTCCTTCAAATCCCTTTTTCCCAAAATTTTTCGGCAATATCCTTTAGTTTTTTCGATTTGGGATGACGACATGATCCGCACGGTTTACCAAAAGAGCCAAAAGCACTTTGTTTCTATTTACAAAGTCATCACACAAGATTTTGACAATGAAAAAATTGATAGAAAAACAGCCGTCTTAGAGCCCGCTTTCTTTTCCAATACCTATGGCATCCAAGGGCGATTGGACCTTTTTTACGAAAGTAAAACAGAACCCAACAAAAGTGTCATCATAGAACTAAAAAGCGGCAAACCCTTTCGTGCCAACAAATACGGACTTAGCCAATCTCATTATACCCAAACCCTTCTCTACGACCTTCTCATTCGCTCTATTTCTAAAAAGAATAATCCGACCAACTACATCCTGTATTCGACGCTAGATACAGACCAGCTCAAATATGCGCCACGTGTCAAATCCATCCAATACGAAGCCATCCAAGCTAGAAATGAGCTCGTCGCCATCGAAAAAGCACTTTTTCAAATCAATGATCAGTCGCTCGATACACACTCTATTTTGGAATACATCACACCAAGGCAATTTGAGCAATATAGGGGATTCACCCGTACTAATTTTGAGCTTTTCCATAATACTTTTTCGGGGGCAACCGACAAAAAAGAACAACAAAACACTCAGAATGAGCCACTAAGCCCATTAGAAAAAAGATATTTTAAAGCTTTTACGTCTTTTATCGCAAGAGAAAACTGGCTCGCCAAGGTCGGGGATGCGTCTTTGACCAGCCGAAGTGGCCAGGCTCAACTTTGGATAAAGTCTAAAACTGAAAAGGAAGCAGACTTCTCCATCTTGCAAGGGCTCAAAATGAAAGAAAAAGATGCTTCGACCGAGTTTCCTGTGATTACTTTTCAAAAAACAGAAACCACCAATCCACTTGCCAACTTTAGAGTTGGAGACATAGTCATCCTTCATCCAGACAACAAGGACGCCTCCGTCATTAGTGCTCGAGTCATCAAGGGAAGTATTATTTTTATGGATGACAAACTGGTTCGGGTTCAATTGCGCTCGTACCAAGTTAATCCCGAAGATTTGAGCAATGATTCACTTTGGATGTTGGAGCCTGACCTTTGGGAGCGCGCATTTCAATCCCTTTATCGTTCTTTATTTGATTGGGCGAAAGCCCCCAAAAAGCGTCGAGAGTTATTACTTACTCAAAAAGCCCCGAAAAAATCCAATTTGATGGGCTTGCCTGCCACTCCAGGCCTTACGGATGAGCAATCCGCTATCTTATCCAACATGCTTTCGGCAAAAGACTTTTTCTTACTTTGGGGACCTCCTGGCACAGGCAAAACGAGTGTAATATTAAAATCCGCCGTGCAGTATCTTGCGACAAATACCCAACAAAATATTTTGCTGCTCGCCTATACCAATCGAGCTGTCGATGAAATATGTGGTGCCATAGAACGTGAGATGCCAGAGATGCCAGATTTATACTTCAGGATTGGTAATATTAACTCCACGAATGTGCAGTTTAGGCAGCAGCTCCTTTCGGAGAAAATCAAAAATTTAAATAAAAGGAAAGAAGTAAAAGAAAAAATACAGCAACATCGCATTGTGGTATCTACGATTTCTTCCATCGTCAACAAGCCAGAGATTTTTGAATTCATGAACTTTGAAACGACCATCATTGATGAAGCGTCGCAAATACTTGAGCCGCAGCTTATTGGCATTCTAAGTCGGGTAAAACGTTTTATTTTGATTGGCGATCATCGCCAACTGCCTGCGGTGGTCTCACAAAAGAAAATTTTCTCCCAAAAAGAAGATAATAAGCTTGCGCAAATAGGTATTCATGACTTGGCAAACTCTTACTTTGAGCGACTTTTTATGCGTTGCCGCAAAAATGAATGGGACTGGGCGTACGGGATGCTAAGTATGCAAGGAAGAATGCACGAAGACGTCATGGCTTTTGCCAACAAACACTTCTATGACCAAAAGCTACATATTTTGCCGAAAGGCCTAAATCCGCGTCAGTCAGAGACGCATTATTTAGATACCAACTCCGATGACACCCTGCGCCAGATTATCGCAAAAAAGAGAATGTTGTTTTTGGATACCCCCATAGACGATACGATAGGCACAGGCAAAAAGAATCATCATGAAGCACAAAAAATCGTAGAAATACTTCAATACATCAAAGCGCTATACGTAGAAAATGGCAAGCCTTTGACCAAAGATTCTATAGGCATTATTACGCCCTATCGTGCGCAGATTGCCCAAATCAGAGAAACCATCTTCCAACAGGATGCTGATTGGCTGGATATTTTAACGATAGACACGGTCGAGCGATACCAAGGTGGAGCGAGAGATATTATCATCATTTCGGTTTGTCTCAACAAGCCCTATCAACTGCGGACTCTAGTCGCACTTTCTAACGAAAATATCGACCGCAAACTCAATGTCGCTCTAACCAGAGCACGAAATCAAATTATCATGATTGGCAACAAAGCCCTGCTGATGGATGATGAGCGTTATGGGGCTTTTATCACAAAGTACGAAGCCACCAAAAACGAAGAAATCAATTAACCCCGACGACGCTCCAAAAGAATCATCATCATCAATCCCAGCATAATTCTTTGTTTGTCATCATCATCAATATCGGCAATTTTTAAGACAACAAATTTTCGTCCAAAGAATGAAGGCTCTTTCTTTAAACGAACTATTGGATTACCTTCTAAATCTGTCACAATATAACTAGGGTTAAACAAATATCCCGTAAACATACCCAAGATTGGTACTTCTCCCAAAAGTGAATCCCACACCTTTACCCAGGCATTTTCTTCGCGGATATGGTACTGTAGTTTTTCGTTTTGATCGATTAGTTCATAACTGGCTTTCCACAAAGAAGCCCAACCTTTTCTAGCGACCTTCCCGAGCTCTTTGCCTTCACTATCTGTAAAGCTATAGGCCGTAGAAAAATCAATCCACTTATCCGCTTTAATTTTAAAAAGGAGTTTAGTTCTATTTTCTGTAGCAAAGACAGATATTTCTTCTTTTAGCTTAAACATCTTCTGGCGGACGTAAGCTACTGTATTATTATCTGCATCCTTTGCTGTAAAATCATTCGCAAAGGACGATATTTTAAAAACAAATCTAATAGGGTATTTCAAGTCTTTCACTGGGGTAATTTTCTATTAATGGAAAGCAAGCGAAACTATATAACGGACATTAAATCAATGGGTTACATATTCGCATAAAAAGCCTACAAGGGACTAGGCTTCAAAAAAAGGAAGTGTTCACGTCAAAGGTAGTAAAAATATAGGACAATTCACCGTATTATTCACCTAGATTGCTTGCTTAGGTTTAAGAAACCATCGTTTTTGGCTTCTTTGCTTTAGAGTTTTTAGCGCCGCTGCTTGCTTAGGTTTAAGAAACCATTTGTTTTTGGCTTCTTTGCTTTAGCGTTTTTAGCGTCTCTGCTTGGGTCTGGTAAGGTTTCTCAAACCGTTTTTGGCTCGTTTGCTTTAGTGTTTTTAGCGTTGCTGCTGCTTAGGTTTAAGAAACCATCGTTTTTGGCTTCTTTGCTTTAAAGTTTTTGGCGTCTCTACTTGGGTCTGGCAAGGTTTCTCAAACCGTTTTGGCTTGTGTGCTTTAGAGTTTTTGGCGTCTGTGCTTGCTTAGGTTTAAGAAACCATTTGTTTTTGGCTTCTTTGCTTTAAAGTTTTTGGCGTCTCTACTTGGATCCGGCAAGGTTTCTCAAACCGTTCTGAATATCCCGAATCATACTCCGACTTAAAGGGACAGCTACAATTTCTATTCTGTGGTTTTGGGCACGTCCATCGGATGTTTCATTGGAAGCAATCGGCGCAAACTCAGCCTTGCCCACAGCATAGACTTGATTGTTGTTGACATCATTTTTTTGGGTCATCTCTCGGACTACTGTTACTGCACGGAGTGTGCTAAAATACCAGTTATCTTTATAGGATTTGGCAGGTTTATGGTTATCGGTATGCCCAATTACATAAATCTCCAAATCAGGATACTGCTTAATGATGTCGCTTATTTTTTGGACAGTACTCATTCCACGATCACTCAAAGAAGTGGATGTAGCCCGCTTGAACAAAAGGCTATTGGCAGAAAACACCACAACCGCTTTGTCATTTCTAGACGATACACTGACCATCTTATCACTAAACCCTTGAAAAGCCATAGAAGCATCCCCCACAAACGCCAATAATCTATTTTTATACTTTTGAATAATGGCATCCACACTTGCAAGCTGGGCTTTAAAGGCTTTTATTTCCTTTTCCTTTTCATTAATTTTTTGGCGAGTAGATTTTTGGGACGAGACGGATTGATTGCTTTTTAGCTCAATCTCTAGTTCTAATTCATCAATTTGATCCTGTAATTCTCCCCGTAGCTTTTCCAATATATTATTCTCTCCTTTACGTTCTGCAAGATTTAAGTCAAGTGCTTGCACCCGTTGTTCACAAAGCTGCACATCATTCCGCAAGGAAGCCACAGAATCCAAATAAAAAGACTCCATGGTGATTTTATCATTAGCTAATTCTAAATACTTTTTTTTGGTTACGCAAGACGACAAACCAATCCAAAAAGCAAAAGAAAGTAAAAGTGCCTTTTTCATATCACCATTTTAAAAAACAAAAAAAAAGAGACTGAGCAGAGAATTCTGCTCAGTCTATAAAGTCTTAAAGCTATTTTATTAACGCAGTCTAAAAGAGCTTCCGCCCAACATACCGATATCTGTATAAACAGCTACACGGTAATAACCACGCTTTAATTTCTTCACTAAGTCATGAGAAAAAGATAATCGCTGACTATCCGAAATATTAATTTCTTTCGCTTCAACAGCTTGAATATCAATGCTTTGCCCATTTACCTTTACGGTGGCATTGATGGCATTATCCATTTTAATCGGTGTTGCTTTTTCGTCGGTAATCACCATATAAACGGGTCTCACTCCTTGATATTTTTCGGGTACATTAGTCAAATCAAAACTAACCTTGACTTTCTTTACTCTCCAAGCCCGTGCGTTGAGTTTACCATTTCGTTGTAGTGTACTTACGTTAAAAGCTGTAGCTTTAAAATTAGCCAAGGTCAAGCGTTTTAGCTCATCATTGATAGAAGCATTTAATCTTTGTAAAGCTTCTTTGTCTTCACGCGACTGGGCCAAATCCGTTGACAAGCTTTCTGTCAAAGATTGTAAAGAGTCATTTTGCATCTGCAAAGAAACAATGGAAGACTCTAAATCCCCTTTCGCGGCTAAAAGTGCTTGGATTTGGGCACTTAAACTAGCAGAATTGTCATTAGCTTCTTGGAGTTTGCGTTTCCATTTTGCGGCAGCACGACCTGCATTTTTTGCTTTTCGCTTGGCTTCTTCGACATCACCTTGGAGCGATGTGTTTTCTTCTGATAGACTCGCATAGGCATTTTCTAGGCTATCTACGCTTGCCTTTAGCTGCACTTTAACATCTTGCAACTTTGTCATTTCAGATGAAAGTGCCGTTTTTTCTGATTGCAAGGTTGCGTTTTTACCGTTGAGTGTGAAGGCCCAAATACCAATCCCTAATAGCAACAAGCCCAAAATGATGGGCAAGATGAGATTATTGGATTTTTTTTCTTGATACCTTTCTTCTGTTTCTGTTGTCATTTCTTTATTTTTCGTTTATTCTCAATATGCACAGCATATTATGCTGCAAAATTACCTGTTATTCATGAATATAACGAAAAAAAATAATATTTTGTTTTTATTTTGCACCAATTACCTATGGCTTTCGCAAAATCTTATGCTCTCACAGATGTCAGCCGTCCGGTCACTGTTGGAGCGTTTTATAAATAAATTCGCAGAAACATTTTTCACGTCTCATCTAAAAAAAATAATGCTTCATCGAAAATAAACCCCACCCCCCCAAATTATGCTTATCCTTGCACAAAACATAAGCCTATGCTCCTCATAGATCAAGTGACCAAACAATTTAGCAATCATCTGGCGGTGGATAAAGTCTCTTTTCACATGCCCAAAGGCGCTATCATGGGGCTACTTGGTCCTAATGGTGCAGGCAAAACCACTTTGATTCGGATGATTACGACGATTACGATACCTGATTCTGGAAGGATTTTATTTGATGGGGAGCCGCTTTCGCGAAAGCACATCCTAAAGACAGGCTATATGCCCGAAGAAAGGGGACTATACAAAAAAATGAAAGTAGGACATCATTTGGTGTATTTGGCTCAGCTCAAAGGTTTTTCCCGAAAGGAAGCAAAACGTGAAATCCAAAAATGGATGGATAAATTTGGCATCATGGATTGGTGGGACAAAAAGGTACAGGACTTATCCAAAGGTATGCAACAAAAAATACAGTTTATTTCGACCGTTGTGCATCGACCAAAATTACTTATTTTTGATGAACCTTTTTCGGGGCTCGACCCCATCAATGCCAATCTAATTAAGGACGAAATTAGTCAATTGCACCAAGAAGGCGCGAGTATTATTTTTTCAACTCATCGCATGGAGCAGGTCGAAGAAATCTGCGAATATGCCGTCTTAATCAATCAAGGCAACAACATCCTTGAAGGTTTTGTCAAAGATATCAAACAAGATTTTAAACAAAACCACTTTGAAATTAAATATTCCGGAAACCTGCCGCAAAGCCATTTGGATGGCTTAGATGTCATTACCCATCAAGATAATACCATTGTTTTTCATTTGCCGAAAGGCGAAAATAGCAATACAATCCTACAACGACTCATACAACAAGGCATTGATATTCAATCATTTAGAGAGATACTCCCTACTTTTAATGAAATTTTTATTAATCAAGTCGAACAAAACACATCCAACAGATGAATATCCGAAACGTAAAACTAATTATCGCCAGAGAGTATATCACTCGGGTCACTTCTAAGAGTTTTATTTGGGGCACTATCTTGACGCCAGTAGGTATCGGACTACTCATGTGGGTGTCTGGATATATCATGACCCAAACGGACAGCAAGGTTTTTAAGATTGCCGTACTTGATGACAATAATGCACTTAAAAATCATTTGGACGACTCTAAAACCTTTGCTTTTAGCTTCCAAGATGAGCCATTAAGCACACTAAAAAAACAGGTCGGCAATCAAAAATATGACGGCGTTTTATTTGTCCCAAAATTAGATTCTATCCAAGAATCAAAAATCACTGCACTCTATTATTCGGACAAGCAACTTGGGCTAGAACGCTCCGAATCATTAAGTAGCCGACTCGGCAAAGCCTTACGAAAGTACAAAATGAAAACACTCGCTATCGACCAAAAAACGCTTGACATCATCAAAACAAGTGTTTCGATCAACCCAGAACCCATCGCAGAAGACGGCAAAAATCGCTCAACGATGACCAGTACGATTGCCGCTGCCATAGGCGGTGTGATGGGTTTTGTCATGTACATCGTTGTCTTTGTCTATGGCATGATGATTATGCGAAGTGTGATGGAAGAAAAAACGAGCCGGATCGTCGAAGTCATCATGTCCAGTGTCAAACCTATAGAATTGATGATTGGAAAAATTCTAGGCGTTGGGGCGGTTGGGTTAACACAGTTGGCTTTTTGGATGGTTTTGATTCCCGTTATTTTGTTTGGAGTTAGTTTTGCGATGGGCGGCGCCATAAGTACGATGCCTAATACCGAATTGACTCAAGAAATGCTCAACAACCCAGATTTCCTTGCGGGAAATACCAAAATCACTCAAATCACCTATGAAATTATGTCCCTAAATTGGTGGCTCATTTTGCCCTTATTTGTTTTTTACTTTTTAGGTGGATTCTTTTTGTATGCATCGCTTTTTGCGGCAGTTGGTTCGGCGATTGGAGATGATGTCGGAGAAAGCCAATCCCTGACCTTACCGATTTTGCTACCAGTTATCATCGCCTTATATATCATGATGGCTGCGCTCAAAGACCCTAACTCTACGATGGCTACTTGGGCATCTATTTTTCCTTTATTCTCCCCTATTGTGATGCCTGCACGACTGGCTTTTGACCCGCCGATGTGGCAGATTGTTGCTTCGGTCGTCTCGCTGATACTGGGTGTTTGGTTTTTTGCCTGGCTTTCCGCAAGGATTTATCGAGTCGGTATCTTACTCTACGGCAAGAAAATTTCCTTCAAAGAATTGGGCAAGTGGATGTTTAATAATAAATAAAAAAATAATACTTCCGAGTGCTGCCGCCAGTGGTAGTGCTGCCGCCCGCAATTTTAAATATCTCGCAACGCCGCTAAGACGCAACGTATTACCATCTCGCTAAGACGCAACGTAGTGATTCTCGCTAAGACGCACACAAACGCCGCTAAGACGCAACGTAGTGACATCTCGCTAAGACGCACACAAACAAACACCGCTAAGACGTGCCGTACTGATACATGAATTTTGAGAAATGAAAAGAATGAAATAAACTTTGCCTTTTGACTAACTAGCAAAGCGATGTTAATTAGAATTAAGAACATTATACAAAAATAAATACTACTTTTGTGAAACAATCAACATAAACAAAGAGCTATGCAAAAAATCATATTGACCTTTTCTTTTTTTTGTTTCCTTCTTATTAGCTTACACGCTCAGGATCAACGTTTTATGGGTGGTGTAATCGTCGGACTTAATGCAGCTCAAATAGATGGCGACAATGCGGCGGGTTATCGAAAAGCGGGTTTATTGGTGGGTTTGCGGGGTGGTGCTTACCTTACGGAAAAAACATCCATCACCATCGACATGCTTTATAGCCAACGTGGTAGCCGACGGGTACCAAGAATTGATGAAGCCTTCGAGACCTA
This sequence comes from uncultured Saprospiraceae bacterium, assembly GCA_947311105.1. GTDB lineage: Bacteria > Bacteroidota > Bacteroidia > Chitinophagales > Saprospiraceae > HyVt-613. The sequence continues at coordinate 9,048 of CAMZKG010000061.1, read as the reverse complement.
TACCATATCTACACCTTATATAGAAGTCCCGCTTTTATTTCATTACAAAGATTGGCGTGTTGAATATGAAGATGGTTCTTTCTTTTACAAAGTCAGTGCAGAAGCTGGTCTTGCCGTTAGTTATCTACTAAACCCAAAAGTAGAAAATATCGTCTATGAAACAGAAGTCGATAATTTTAACAAAGTAGATATTGCTTGGACTGCTGGAGTGAGCTACTATTTTAATGAAAAGGTGGGCGTTTCTGCGAGATATTTGCGCTCTATCACCCCACTCTACAACCACAACAAACACATGAAAACACTAAATAGCCTTTTTGGCTATCACTTTAATTTTAGTGTTTTTTATGTGCTTTAATGGCACTTGCAAATTTATTTGCAAGATGTAGAAACGAGCGGAGCGAGTTTTGTCAAGCGAGCAAGTACAGCCACACCGCAAAAATAGTTTTGGCATTTTAGTAAAACCCACCAAATCCCCACCTTACAAAAAGAGTAAAGGTCAAAATCACCTAATCCTTAGCAGAAAGTCGTCCTATCAAGCGACCCGTTATCCGCAGAAAGTTCATCTCTGTGATAATCCCCAACAACTCTTGACCTTTGACGACAGGCAGACTACCAATGCTATTGTCACGCATAATCTGCAAAGCTTCTAAAATCGTCGTATCAGGAGAAACCACCACAGGGTCTTTAATCATTATTTCTTCGTTGATGGCGTCGGGGGATTCCATCATTTTGCCTTTTTGCGCAAAATACTTGAGCAGTAGCCTTGAAGTAATTAATCCCACCAAGTGTCCGTCCTTGTCTTCGACCGGCAAATATCTTAACTTTGACCAGTTCATCACTTCAGCAGACAACTCCACCAAATCACTTTTGCGAACCGTCACCATATCGGTCGTCATAAATTCATGTACTTTTAGTGCACCAGGATGATAGGCAATTAAGTCATCAGGATTGGGCAATGCCCAATCTTGGAGCGGCAATTCCGCTTTTTGATTTTCGACCATACAGCAAGTAATGGTAGCCAACGCTTCATCTTCCGAAACTTCTTCTTTTAACTTCGTGTATGACCGAAGCTGCCATCTAGCTCCAGTGGCATGCGCCTTAATGCGCTCTTCGACGATGCCCATATATCGGTCAATATCTCCAGAATCCACATTTTGTTTTTTAAGCCCTGCTTTCGCCAAAGGTATTAACTCATTCAATATCAAGTCTTTAGGGGTAAACTTAGAGTCTCCAAACCAAGTAAATTTAGAGTCCAAGCCATATCTCGACGCCTTCGTAAAATTATCACGTGTATCCGCAAAGGACATCTTTTGGGTGACATCATCCATAGATTCAGAAAGCCCCATCATTGCTCCAAGCCAAAAAGCAGCATTGGCAGTTTCATCAGCCACCGAAGGTCCGGCGGGGATCACTCGGTTTTCAATTCTTAAATGTGGCTTATTGGTATCACTGATACCGTAGCAAGGACGATTCCAACGATAAACGGTAGAATTATGGACTTGCAAAGCGTCTAGATTGGGGATTTCACCAGCCTTAATTTTGCCAATAGAATCTTCTTCGGCTTCTGCCGCCAATAGTGACCTAAACCTTGCCACGTCTTCACGATAAATCTCCAATATTGATTTTTCTAAGTAACCTGTCCCAAAGTGCACTCTAGGACTATATTCTCTCATGTGCGTAGATGATTTTCTGGTATCAATGGCCTGTTGAAACATGGCAATTCGGCTTTCGTGCCATAGGCGTTTGCCAAAAACGATGGGCGAATTGGCGGCAAGGGCAATAACTGGCCCTGTCAGCGCTAAAGCCATATTGTATAACTTTGCAAACTCTCTCGGCCGTACTTGTAGATGTACTTGAAAGCTGGTATTTACCGCTTCTAGCATAGGAGAGTCATGGGCAAGTTTCAGCTCATCAATCCCTGATAAATTTAATTCAAAATGACTACGACGCAACTGCTCTTCGATGGCATCCATCAATTCTTGATACCGCTTAATGGGCATCAGATTTTTTATATCCAAATCATTTTTCCGCAAGGTGGGCAAAATACCTGTGAGTACAGTAGTCGCTCCATAGGCTTCCAAAATCTTATTGGTAATGACTTGTTGTTCTATATTTTCTGCTTCCATTTCGCGAAAGCAAGCTCCTGTAAAAACTCTTGGAGTCAGATTGGTTTCGAGATTGAATTTGGCTAATTCGGAGCCCATCCACTTAAACTGTGCCATGTCCTTGAGCACCTTTTCAGCGATTAATGCCGGCCTAAAGGTTTCTTTATCGACCAACACCATTTCTTGCTCTGCACCGATGCGCATAATGTCTGTTTCGAACCAATCGTTCTCCAACATATACTCCATGGCACGCATATCGTCCAATAGTCGTTTGGAAAAATCTCGTCTCTTTTGTGGGTCATTCAGCCCAAATACTCTTTGCTCCCCCATTTTGTTTTGTTTCTCTAGTTATTTCCATAAAAAATATGGCAGAAAAGCCATCTCTCTTATTTTATAAGTTAAAGATATGACTATTTACCGAAGAAACACAAAGAAAAAAGATTTATTTTTGGCTGTTGCGTTATGAATAGTAGAGACGAACGGCCGTTCGTCTGTGCTTGTAGAAGGAATTGATGTAGAGACGAACGGCCGTTCGTCTGTGCTTGTAGAAGGAATTGATGTAGAGACAAACGACCGTTCGTCTGTGCATATAGAAGGAGTTTGGGGAGTTGGCACACGAATGGTGCTATGCCGAGATTAGCATAATTCGCGAAAATTCGTATCAACAAAACAATGGGCGTAAGCCGAGTAGTCTAGGACTCAAGCAAGTGCCTTTAATTTCTCTTCAATTCTGTCCAGCTTCGCATCAAGTGCCAAAATATCCTTTTCTTCGGAAGCAATCAGCTCATCAAATTCAGAGAAATTATGGTCAATTTTTGATTTAATGGATTTGATATAAGTTTCTAGTTTTAGGGTCAACTCGCTCTCTAGGCGCTCCTTCCCACTTTCAATTTCCTTACGGAATTGTTTCATGATTTTTTTGCGTTGAAGCCCTACCGTTGCGCCAGCAAAAGTCAGCCCGATTGCCGTCAACACGCCCCCCGTAATATCCAATACAGCACCTTGGGTGAAAGCGGTCAATATCACCCCAATTACGGCCAATCCGCCACCAGTTGCCACATTGGGTGCAATATTTTTTTCATGTGGAAACAACTTGTCTCCAGCAAAATTATCGGATTTAGCCAAAAAATCTGCAAAGGTTTCTTTGAGTTCTTGATAGACTTTGACACGTTTTTCGGCGATAGATTTAAAGAAATCGGGATTATCTTTTAGGGAAGTATCGCTCCTTTGTACCTTAATATCAATGAGTTGCGCCATTTGCTGGATAGAATCTGATATATCGCCTACATGCACATCCAATTTATTGCGCAAGCTATCGGTCAAGTCCTTTTCCATTCTTTCCGCAAGGCCTTCCAGCCATTTCTTTAGTGGTTCGCCCTTACCAAATACGGAAGAAAAAGAGCGCTTAAACACCGATGGGAGTGATAATCCCGTACGCAACTCATCCGCTGCTTCTCTTGTAATTTTGTCATAAATACCAACCGTATTTTCGACTAGTAGCCCGACTTGATTGATGGATTTACCGTATTGATTTTCCATAATTTCGATGGTCTCCCGACGAAAATCTTTATCATGCTCCCATTGATTTCTCCTTGCGGAAACGCCTTCTTTTACGCGTTCAATAACCTTGTCCGAAGCATTGATATAATTGATAATTTTGTATTTAGAGCCACGCCCACCTGTCACATGGGTTTTGATATAATCGCGTACGGCGGAAAAATTACTTTGGTCATAATTTCCATCCAGCTCTGCTTTCGCAGAAACCGCAAAAATAATGGGCTCTGTTACGCCTTTTTCGGTGGCAAATTTGCGCAAGCCTTCGATATTCACCTTCAAATCTTCTTCTGACAGCAAGTCCTTTTGCTGGAGAATAAAAATAATCTTTTTGCGCCACTCCCCATGAATAAATTCAAAAAAGTCCCAAGCAGATTGGCGATATGGATTCTTGGCTTCAAATACAAAAACAACTAAATCAGAAACAGGGATAAACCTTTCGGTAATTTCTTGGTGGTTTTTGACAATGGTGTTGGTGCCTGGCGTATCGACGATGGCGACTTCCTTTAAAATATCAATAGGCTCTGTCCGTTTCTTCAAAAATTCGTTGATAGTGATTTCTTCAGATTTTTCACCATAGACAATCTGCTGAATCACGTCTGTCATGGGCGATGGAGCCGCCTTACAGATTTCAGTACCTGTATCCAAAAGAGCATTGATAAAACTACTTTTTCCTGCTTTGACTTCTCCCACGACCACAAACATAAAAGGGTCATGAATCCGCTTTAACAAATCAGAAGTGGTTTCAGACAATGTCTGATTTCCCGTTGTTTTGACGACATCGTCTAGCTCTTTGATGACCGTTTCTAGTTGATTGACTCGGGCTTTATACTGTTTGTTGACTAAAGTACTCATATTGTTTTTCTTAATGGTACGTCATAGATTCACAGAAATCGTTGAGCTTCAGGCCCCATACAAAACAATAAATCTAAAATACTTAGATTCGGTACAAACCCTGTTTTGTCTGCAAAGACTTGGACGTATTCCACAAATTTATGGTTTATATCTCTATTGGGCCTGATAAACCCCCTAAAATCTTTGGTTTTAGGATAATTATCATAGGTATCTGTGAGCACAAAGCTAGCTTCGCTCCATTGTAGCATCTCTACACAAAGCTTTAGTACTTCTAGATTGAATTCAAATAGATAGATCCACTTTCGTTGAAAAAGGGGGGCTAACTGGTCTTTATAATGCTCAAAAAAAGGGGATTTTCCATAAGCTGTGGTCAAGGCGCGCCAGTGGGTCCGCTGCCAAGGCTTCGTATTATCTATCAACACTTTGCGATAGGGCATTTGGCTATTTTTGCCTTTTAGCAAAGGGATGCCTAATGGCATAAGTCCTTCAGGATGAGCAATATGTGTCCTATTTCTAAAGCTGGCTTTTTGATAATTGTCATGGAATTCTATGCGTATTTCTCCTTCGCTCATCCATTGGCTCCAAAAAGCTATTGGCGGAAAATACATTAAATCAAAAACTTTTGACATCAGGTAGGTTTTGGGTTAAGATTAATTAAACCTAAAACCTTTCATCAAGCCCCGTTTAGAAGAGTCGATAAACTCAAGAATCCGTTCTTTTTCTGGTGAGTCGTCAAGTTTATCTTTGACCAGCTCTATCCCTTTTTGGACGTTGGTTTCTTTTACATAAAGCAAGCGATAGACGTCTTGAATGGCAGTGATTTGCTCTGATGTAAAACCCCGTCGATTAAGCCCAATGCTGTTTACACCGACATAAGCCAGCGGGTCTCTAGCTGCTTTCACAAAAGGGGGCACATCCTTCCTGACTTTTGACGCGCCGCCAATCATGACATGTTCGCCTATTTTTACAAACTGGTGGACGGCCGTCAGCCCCCCCAAAATGGCATAGTCTCCGATTTCGATATGACCAGCCAAAGTGACATTATTTGCCAAGACACAATTATTACCAATGATGCAATCATGAGCCACATGCACATAAGCCATCAACAAGCAATTGTCCTTTATTTCTGTACGCATCAAATCCTTTGTGCCCCGATTAATGGTGCAATACTCCCTAACTGTTACGTTGTTACCAATGATAACGACAGATTTTTCTCCGCCAAATTTCAAATCTTGGGGAATGGCACCAATAACCGCCCCAGGAAAAACCCGGCAGCCATCGCCAATTCTGGAGCCATCCATAATCGACACATGCGCCCCTATCCAGCAATTGTCCCCGATAACGACATCGGCGGCAATATGCACGAAGGGCTCAATTATGGTATTTTTTCCAATAATTGCCTTGGGGTGAATGACGCTTGATTGATGAATCATGAGCTTTTTCTTCTCTTAATTAATGCCGTCAAATTCGCTTCTGTTGCGATCTTATTCCCAACATAAATAGTCCCGTGCATCTGACAAATCCCCCTTCTTATTTCCGTCAAAAGCTTCAACTTAATAATCATGGTATCCCCTGGTACTACAAAGTTTTTAAATTTTGCGTCATCAATTTTCAAGAAGAAAGTATCCCAATTTTCGGGATCTTCGGTGGTGGATAAAGCCAAAATCCCCCCCGTCTGCGCCATGGCTTCAATCTGCAATACCCCAGGCATGATTGGATTATTAGGAAAATGCCCTGGAAAGAAGTACTCATCGTGAGTTACATTTTTGATACCGACCACTTCTTCATCTGTCATGGAGATAATCTTATCCACTAATAAAAAGGGGTGTCGGTGCGGTAGGATTTTTTGTACCGCCACATTGTCCAACAAAGGCGGGATACTGGGGTCATAATCAGGCTTGTCCCCGAGTTTTAGTTGTTCTTGGTAAAGGTTATTGAGTATTTTAACAAACTCTGTATTTACTCTATGCCCTGGTTTTTTGGCAACAATTTTTCCGCAAATAGAGACCCCCAACAAGGCCAAGTCGCCCATCACGTCTAATAGTTTGTGGCGTGCAGGCTCATTATTATACTTTAAGGCGGTATTGTTTAATATTCCTTTATCGGTGACGGTCAATGCGGGTCTGTCTAATTTTGCCGCAAGGCTCAACATCTCTTGCTCAGGCAGTACCTTATCGACAATCACAATGGCATTGTCCAAGTCGCCGCCTTTGATCAAGTTTTGATCTGCCAGATAAGCCACTTCACGCAAGAACACGAATGTACGGCAAGCCGCAAAATCCGATTTAAAGTCCTTGATATCTTCGAGCTCGGCAAATTGTTGCCCCAATACTTCTGAATTAAAATCAATCATGGAAGTAACCTGATACTTTTCCGAAGGAAAAGCCATAAACTCCGCCCCCGTTTCGTCATCCACAAAACTTATGGGCTCTTTAATGACAAACTTCTTGCGTTCTGCATCTTGCTCTGTCCGACCAGCTTGTTCTAGGATATCTACAAATAACTTGGCACTACCATCCAAAATGGGTACTTCGGGTCCCGAGACTTCCAAAATGGCGTTATCAATTTCCATTCCTGTCAAAGCCGACAGCAAGTGCTCCACCGTCATAATGGTCGCCTTGCCACGCCCCAAAGTGGTACTTCTATTGGTCTCCACCACAAACTTAATCTTGGCAGGAATGCTCGGCGTATCTTCTAAATCCATTCTTTTAAAGACAAAACCTGTGTTTGCATCAGCGGGTTTGATGGTCAAAGTTGCTTTTTTGCCCGAATGCAGCCCTACCCCACTAATGGATACTTCCTTCTTTATCGTATGCTGTTTCATTGTCGTTATCTATGTAAATTCCCATTTAATTGTGCAAAGCTACGATAATAATATTGTTCTAAGAAAAAAAGTCCGCATAGTATCGACAAAAGCAGTGCAATTATAGACTAGAATATCGTTATATGTCTGTTTTTTTGCTGATTGTGGCTTCATCCAGCTTTTTTTCGAGCAACCGCAGCCTTTTTTCGATATTTGGCAAGTCCTTAAATTTGATGTAGGCACGAAGATATTCCATATAAGGAATGGCAGGAATGCCCCACCAAGAAGAATTTTTCTTAGTGATAGAAGATCCGACTCCCGTTTTGCCTTGAAACTGCGCCCCATCCGCAATAGAAATATGCCCCACAATAGCCACTTGCCCCCCGATTCTGATATTTTTGCCCAATTTTGCGCTTCCGGCAATACCAGACTGGGCAGCGATCACGGTATTTTCTCCTACTTCTACATTGTGGGCAATTTGGATTAAGTTATCCAATTTCACTCCTTTTCTGATGATGGTCGGTCCCATTGTGCCCCGATCAATGGTCGTGTTGGCTCCAATTTCGACATCATCTTCGATAATAACAATGCCCAATTGATGTATTTTTTTGTAGGAGCCATCTTCTTGTGGCGCAAAGCCAAACCCATCGCTCCCTATCACCACATTGGCGTGGATGATACAATTATCCCCAATTTTGCAGGAGTGATAAATCTTAACACCAGAGTAGATTTTGACATTTTTTCCAATTTGGACATCTTCTCCCACATATACATTGGTGGCGAGTGATGTATTTTCTCCTATGGAAGCATTTTTTTCGATGACAGAAAAGTGCCCAACTCCAATATTCTTTTCTAATTTGGCATCAGGATGCACGACCGAGTTGGTAGAGATGACCATTTCTTGCTCTCCTTTATGACTAAAATGGTCAAAAAGAAAAGCCACCGCCGAATATACATCATCTACTCTGATGAGCGTCGCTGCAACAGTCTGTTTCGGTTCAAAATTTTTAGGAACAATGATAGCCGCGGCCTTTGTAGTATAAAGGTGTTCTTCGTACTTTGGATTGGCAAAAAAGGTGATGGTATTGGGATATGTCTCGTCTATTTTGCTCGGTGCACTTATCAAAGAATCAGGATTACCGTCCACTATTCCTTTTATCAATTGAGCAATTTGGATTGCCTTTAGCTGCATTCGGTGGTTTATTTTTGTGGGCTTGCGCCAAAAGTAGTGTTTGTTTGGGACTAAAGCCAAAATAAGGCAAAAAAATCCCCCCATTCGACAAAAGTAACGAAATATGTTTATTTGTATTGGATTATTTGGTTGAAAGATTGAGAAACCTTGTTTTTTTTTTTGTTCAATTGTGCAAGCGTGCAATTGTTCAGTTGACTGCTAGATGGAATTCTTGCCCCGAAAAAATTTCTTTTTGCTTGTCTTTTTTAATGAAACCCCACCATCGTGCCCCTTTGTTAAGGGGTACTTTATGGTCAAGCAAAAAGAAATTTTAATTGATGGATGATTTTGGGCCGCTCTATTGGGGGCCAATTCGTGAATTGGCTTTACGGTGATTACATCTTGCAAATAAATTTGCAAGTCCACTCGTTTAACATGCCCGACTCGAAGCGATGAGTAAATTTTCATTTTGTTACCATACGGTTCCCCTTAAGAAAGGGAAACCTATGGAAGGGTTTCATAAAAAGAAACAAAATGAAAATTTGCGGTGCTTGAATTTT
>CAMZKG010000060.1 GCA_947311105.1 uncultured Saprospiraceae bacterium | reverse complement strand
CAACCAGCGAGCAAAGCGAGTGACTCAACCAACGAGCGAAGCGAGTGACTCAACCAGCGAGCAAAGCGAGTGACTCAACCAACGAGCGAAGCGAGCATCTCAACCAGCAAAGCGACTCAAAACAAATCCTTTACCTCATCATAAACCATCCGTAAACCTTTGTCCAAATCAATCTTAGCTTCCCAGCCCACCTTACGTAACTTATTGACATCCATTAACTTACGGGGCGTACCATCAGGCTTAGAAGTATCTTGTACTATTTTCCCTTCGTAGCCAACCACATCTTTTATTTTTTGCGCAAGCTCATAAATAGACAAGTCCACTCCTGTGCCTACATTCAAAAAACCAGCTTCATTAAAGTTTTCCATCAAAAAATAACAGGCGTCGGCCAAGTCATCCACATGCATAAATTCACGCAAAGGACTACCTGTTCCCCAAAGTACTACATCGGGAGAATTCTTCTTTTTAGCTTCGATAAATTTGCGCATCAAAGCAGGTAAAACATGAGACGTTTTTAGGTCATAATTATCATTCGGGCCATAGAGATTAGTCGGCATTACAGAGATAAAATTGTCTCCATATTGCGCACGGTAAGCATCGCATAATTTAATTCCCGCAATTTTTGCGATAGCATACGGCTCATTAGTTTGCTCCAAAAGTCCTGTCAAAAGGTGCTCTTCTTTTAGTGGTTGTGGCGCCAACTTGGGGTAGATGCACGACGAGCCCAAAAACAATAATTTCTTAACATTATGGACATGAGCCCCATGAATAATATTGGCTTCAATCATCAGATTATCGTACAAAAACTCTGCTCTATAAATATTATTGGCCAAAATCCCCCCTACTTTGGCGGCAGCTAAAAACACATATTCGGGTTGCTCTTGCGAGAAAAAGGCATTCACCGCTGCCTGGTTGCGCAAATCCAACTCCCTGGAAGTCCGAAAGACAAAATTGGTAAATCCTTCACTTTTTAGCTTGCGCAAAATAGCGGAGCCGACCATACCCCGATGACCTGCGATATAGATTTTTGCTTGTTTTTCCATTTTGAATAATTTTGGTGCAAAGGTACAGTAAAATTGACTAAAAAATAGATTAAAGCTAGAATGCCGGTCAAATTCAGCACCCCAACTAATGAATGAGCTTACTCCGAAAAGTCATTGTAGCTTATAATTAAAGAATGGAGCGAAATTTTATTTTGTGCAATCGTGCAATCGCTCAACTGAAACCAGCCTAAAATCACTGTTATCTGGCGGTATATTCATAAAGTAATCAGAAAAAACAATGAAATTTTACGATATAACCGAAAAATTAGTACAAATATTTGGAGTTTAACCGAAGATTTCATAGTTTTGAAGTATGAAATACTACCAGCGTTTATTAATACAACAACTTCAGCCTTTTTTATTTAGAGGGAAAGCGCTTATTGTTGTAGGCGCAAGACAAGTCGGTAAAACCACAATGCTTTCACAATGGATTACGAATCAGGAAGACGTTATATGGCTGAATGCAGATTTAAGCCAAGTGAGAGATAGACTCTCCAACCCTAGCCTAGCCAGTTTGAAGACTATAATTGGTCGCAAAAAGATCATTATTATTGATGAAATTCAACGCATCCCTAACCCTGGCCTATTATTAAAAATACTAGTAGATAATTTTAAAGAAACCCAAATTATTGCGACAGGCTCTTCTGCACTAGAAATAGCTGATCAAATATTTGAACCATTGACTGGTCGATATTTTTTGTTTCATCTATTTCCGCTTTTAATGTCAGAGATTTATCCAAATCACACCAACTTCGAAGCAGAACAAGAGCTTCCTTTTCATTTAATCTATGGGAGCTACCCTGAAGTTTGCTCAAAAAGAGATATTGCGGAGACCATACTTACTAATCTGGCGCAGCAATATCTATACAAAGACGTATTGATTTGGAAGGACATCAGAAAACCCGAATTATTAGAAAAACTACTAAAACTACTTGCCTATCAAATTGGTTCTGAAGTTTCGATATTAGAGTTAGCCAAACAACTAAACGTCAATTCCGAAACCATCAATAACTACATAGATTTACTTGAAAAATCTTTCGTTATATTTAGACTCAAAGCTTATAGCACCAACCCCCGCAAGGAGATTCGAAAGATGAATAAAATCTTCTTTTGGGACAATGGGATCAGAAATGCAGTGATAGAAAATTTTGACGATTTATCTATCCGCCAAGATATAGGCGGGCTATTTGAAAATTTTATCATTTCTGAACGCCTAAAAAGGAATACGCTCGTCAACCCGAAACCCAAAGGCTATTTTTGGCGCAATTATAATCAACGTGAAGTCGATTTTGTTGAGCTTACGCAAAATGAAATTCATGCCTACGAAATAAAATGGAATACAAAAAAGAAACATACAATATCCAGAGCATTTACAAACCTTTATCCCAAAGCTACCGCACAAGTTATTACGCCAGCCAATTTCTGGTCTTTTTTAAAAATTTAAGTTTTGGTACTTACTTAAGTTTAACGGTATTGGGATAGATTGGCTTTATGCATGCTTAACTCAAGTTTAGGCAATCAAGTTTAAGAGTATTGCGTATTGCGCCCGGTTAGCTTCATGCATACTTAACCTTCAAGGTAAAAGGCAAAAGGGCTTCCAAAAGTGATCTACCAATTAAAACTTCTTTTTGCTTGATCAATTTCTATGCAGTTACTCGTAACGCTTCGCTACTCGAAGGCGTGAAATAAATTTCACGTTCCCTTGCCGGCGGCGGCTACCAATTTCCTTGTTTTTTTGGGGTAATTGTCCAAAATTTTCTCATCGATGTGAGTCGGGCAAGTGGAACGAGTGGACTTGCAAATTTATTTGCAAGATGTAGAGACGAGCGTAGCCGTAGAGCCAATATAAAAAAAATCCAATCCAAAATGGCAGGGCACGGACAAGCTTTCTTAAGCTCTTTTTCGTTAAAAGCTGACAATGCCAATAATCACGAGCTTTTCTAAGTACCCAAACTTGAGTAATCAGAATAAATAATCGGATTTCTCCGTAAAATAATGGAGAAGGTTTTTTACAAAAAGATGACACAACTAATTAATAATCAACATATTAGACCATTAAGACGCTTAAGACGCTATACAAAAATAAAATTTACTTAAGTGTTGAACAATTAAGGGTTTTATATTTGTTTTTCTGTAAAGAATTTATTTCCTTTGCATCTGTTACACTTCTGTTGCAACCCCAATTATCGAGCAGTCTGCCGGGGTAATTAAGTCCTAAAACGTGCTAGTCTTTGAAATATGCGCAAGATATCCTTATTAAGGGTAAAGGGTCTTTGTGCATATACTCTATCTCTTTTCACAGCATTAAATCTGAATTATGACAAAAAAAATAACCATTTTGCTTTCATTATTCCTATTTTTACCCATTCTCTCAAATGCCCAAGACAAGAAAGACGACACGCTGACCATTGGAGTAGATTTGATGAGTAGGTATATTTTTCGTGGTACTGAGCTAGGAAGAGGCTCACCGAGTATTCAACCTAATTTAGAATATACTCGTGGGAAATTTACAGCAGGATTTTGGGGGGCTTATTCTACCAACCCAACAGGTGCACAAGAGGCTGACTTTTACATAAGCTATGCAATTATAGAGCAACTAACTCTTACTTTGACAGACTATTTCTTTCCGACGGAAGAAGGAGCTTACAAGTACTTTGATTATGACAAACTAACAACGGGCCATCTTCTCGAAGCAACGATTAGTTATTCGGGGACGGATAAGCTGCCTTTAAATATTGTATTTGCAAGCAATTTTTATGGTTCAGATGCTCTACGACTTAATAAAGATGGAACTCGAAAAAATATACAATATTCATCCTATGCTGAATTGGGTTACACCTTCAAGATGTTTGATGCCTTTCTAGGTTTTAACATCACGGATCCAGATGAAGAGCTTGGAGAGACGGGATTTTATGGAAATTCCTTCGGTGTAGTTAATCTAGGAGTTACCGCCAAACGAAATATCAAAGTCACCAAAAGCTTTGATTTACCGCTTACATTTTCGTTCATTACCAACCCACAAGCACAGAAGGTATTTCTTGTTTTTGGGATTTCACTATAAACCAACTTGAATTAACCAAATAAAACCAATGATATGTTTGATACAGGAACAACCACATTCATGATTCTTTCCACAAGCCTTGTTATGTTAATGACTCCTGGTCTAGCTTTCTTTTATGGAGGTTTGGCTGGCAAAAGAAACATTTTAGGCATAATGATGCAATCATTTGTCTCCTTGGGAATCACCACTATTTTGTGGGTGATTGCAGGATATTCTCTATGCTTTAGTGGAGGCGAAGGAGGCATAATCGGTAATTTGGATTATGCCTTTCTTAATGGCATCCCATTTGACCACGCTTATAGTGGAGCAGATGGTCAATATCCAGAATATATTTTTATAGCTTATCAGATGATGTTTGCGATTATTACTCCCGCTTTGATTACTGGAGCTTTTGTAAATAGAGTCACCTTTAAAGCCTATCTTATTTTCTTGGTAGCTTGGCAATTATTTGTATATTATCCTTTTGTCCACATGGTATGGGGCAATGGATTATTAGCTGCATGGGGTGTTCTTGATTTTGCAGGAGGTATCGTTGTTCATGCTACAGCTGGTTTTGCGGCACTTGCTTCTGTGTTTTATGTCGGCAAAAGAAAGGACACCCAATCCCCCCCTAACAGTATTCCCTTGGTGGCTATCGGAACAGGGTTGTTATGGTTTGGATGGTATGGATTTAATGCAGGCAGTGAACTAAAAGTGGATTCTATTACCACTCTAGCATTTCTAAACACAGATGTGGCTGCTTCCTTTGCAGCAATAACTTGGCTACTAATAGAGTGGAAACGAGAAGGAAAGCCCAAGTATGTTGGACTATTAACTGGAGCAGTAGCTGGCTTAGCGACCATCACGCCTGCGGCAGGTTTTGTTCCTCTTTGGGCTGCCATGGTGATTGGTATTGCGGCGGGTGCATTTACTTTTGCGGCAGTGCAATTAAAAAATCGTTGGGGCTGGGATGATGCATTAGATGTTTGGGGGGTTCACGGAATGGGTGGCTTTTTAGGGACTATTTTGTTAGGTGTTTTTGCGTCTAAAGCCATTAATGGTCAAGGGGGGTTGCTAGAAGGAGATGTATCCTTTTTCATGAAAGAAGCCGTAGCAGTTACTGGTGCATCTTTGTATGCTTTTGTATTCACCTATGGTATGTTGATTTTAATTAACTTTGTTACGAAAGTTAAAGTAAGTGAAGTTGACGAGATGGAAGGCTTAGATGCATCCATACATGGTGAAAAAGCTTATGATGAAGGCGCTTTGTAAATGATAGTAGGATGGTAACTGTTAGATGCTGCAAATTTTTGCTATAAAATGCCTAACCAGTTACGTATTTTATTTGAAGTCTCAATTACGTTTTGTAGTTGAGACTTTTTTTACCCGACGAACCCACATTCTTCAGTCTGTGGCAGTTGTTTTTCACAGAACCATTCTTTTATAAACAATGGTTCGGTCATTATTTTGGCAAATAAGCAGCAAAAAGCCCTATAAACACTGGCTTTTTTCTATTTAGTGCAAGTTATGTTTTTGGCTAAGTTGCATAAAATAAACGTTATTTCTTTATGTTCATTTTGCCTTGATGCAAAACGAACCAAAAAATCAAGAATCTCAAAAGGAAATTTTTGGGTGTTTGTGATTAATTTACTTCCTTGCTCTGTCATT
>CAMZKG010000059.1 GCA_947311105.1 uncultured Saprospiraceae bacterium | reverse complement strand
GCTAGTATGCTTTATCGCCTTAGTTGCCAATACTTTTTTACCTTCAATATCAGTTTTTAACTCAAATAGATAAAAGTTCTTAAATAAGCTTCGCTTTGGTGCTGCCGCAGCGACTTACTCCCGCGACGTACACGCCGTAGATGTAGGCCGCTGCGGCAGCACCAAAGACCAAAAGCGAGCGTAGCGAGCGCACTAAAGACTAAAAGGGCGCAGCCCGCACCAACTAAAAAAAAAAAAGAAAATGAAAAAAACAATACTACTAGCATTACTACTTTTGGCTCTAGGAGCTGGGGCATGGTACATGAAAAAGACGGACAAAAAAAATCAAATGCCTGTAAGCACATCGCTTTATGCCATAGATGATATTTCTAGGGTGTACAAGATTGGGCTAATTCATCCAGACGGTAAAAAAGTAAAGCTAGAACGCACCAAGGACGGATGGTTGTATAATGGACGTAAAGGCAATACCAGTGTCATAAACACACTCCTGAATACTGTCAAAAAGCAGCGAGTATTATACGCCACACCTGCTTCGCTAAAACCAACCATGTTAAAAAGTCTAGCCACCAATAAAATCAAGGTAGAACTTTATGATAAGGATGATCAATTGCTTCAATTGTTTTATGTAGGCGCGCCAGGTAATGATGGCAACAGCACCTACTTCATCAAAGAAAATTCTAATGAGCCGCATTTAGTGGGTGTCCCGGGATTTGTAGGCACGATTGGGAGTAATTACAACCGACCAGACCAAGACTGGGTTAACAAAATAGTCGTCAAACAAAACCCTAATAACATCACAGAAGTAAGCCTTGAATACCCCAATATGAAGTCTAGATCCTTCAAGCTTACGCGAAAAGGAGAAAAATTTGACATTAAACCTTTTTATGGCTTCACCCCAAAATCATCCAAATCGCCCAAACTAGGTGCTGGCAAAACCTTTCTGGGTTTCTTTGAAAAAATCGGTGCCGAAGGCTACGAACCCAACATTAAGCTAAGAGATTCACTCAACAATCTGGTACCTTTTGCCACACTAAAATACAAAGAGAACAACCTTACAGAGCACATATTGAAATTTTATCCATACATCCCTGAAGGCGTTCAAGGTATTGAATATCTTTTGGCGGCAGACAGGGATAATAATAGCCCAATTGGGGTCAACAGGTACTTTGTTATTGATGAAAACAACGACTGCTACCTGACCCAACACCGAGTCATCGGAAAGCTTCTATGGAAATATGTTGACTTTTTTGAGAAATAATTATAATTCAACATGCGTTTAAGCCATACTACAACTCAGTTGCAATACCTTAAAATAAAACGAAACATATGTCCACCCCCCAACTCCCCAGGTTTATCTACCTATTCCTATTTATCATAGGCATAGCCATCATCACCCCATCCTGTAATGCTACCCGCAAAGGAAGACAAACCACCTACAAAAAGTCCCCTACAAAAAATGCCTACCGCCAAGATATCATCAAAGCAGCCAAAAAAAATCTAGGCATCAAGTACAAATACGCAGGAAATACGCCCAAAACAGGCTTTGATTGCTCGGGATTCACCAAATATGTTTTTGCAAAAAAAGGAATCAATCTACCTAGAGTCTCAAAAGAACAAGCAAAAGTCGGCAGAAGAATCAATCTCAAATACGCAAACGCAGGAGATTTGGTCTTTTTTGGTAAAAGGGGTAAAGTTTCACATGTAGCCATCGTTTCTGAAAACAAAAAGGGGAATATCTATGTTATTCACAGTACTTCGTCCAAAGGAGTAAAAATTGATAACATTTCTACATCAAAGTACTGGAAACCACGTATCTTGTTCGCTCGTAACGTTTTAGACTCGAATATTTTCGCGAAGAAACACTAAGATGATTGGAAAAATACTCCATTGGTGGAGAAAATTAACTCATAACAATACACACAAAATGTTGAATTTGATATTATTCGGCCCTCCAGGGTCTGGTAAAGGAACGCAAGCAAAAAAATTAGAAGAAAAATTTAATCTCATCCATATCTCTACGGGGGATTTATTCCGCTATGAGATTGGCAACGGCACGCCCCTAGGCCTTAAAGCCAAGGAGTACATGGACAAAGGACAATTAGTCCCTGATGAAGTCACTATCGGTATGCTTCAAAATAAAGTGGACAAACACCCCGAAGCTAAAGGCTTTATTTTTGATGGTTTTCCACGTACAGTACCGCAAGCGGAAGCGCTCGATGCCTTCCTTGCGGAAAAAGATACCGCGATTGCAGGATTATTGATGTTAGATGTAGATGATGACGAAGTGGTCGCCCGGATTCTTAATCGTGGCAAAGACTCTGGACGTTCAGATGACAACGATGAAGCCATCATCCGCAACCGAATCAAAGTGTTCAATGACCAAACAGCGCCTATTTTTGACCACTATGAAAAATTTGGTAAATCTCAAAAAATAAATGGCATAGGTACTATCGACGAAATCTTTGATAGACTATCCGATGCCATCTCCGATCTCTAGCCAGTCCCCCCGCAGCCTAGCCCAAGCTCACGGGTAGTAAAACAAGCACACAGCACCAGAAGCACACGGGATGTACAGCCAAACGGCCGTTTGGCTACTAACCAAAAAGCACAAATCCAAACAGCCGTTTGGCTACCAACTGACAGCTACCGACCAAACAAAAAACAAAAAATGTCATCCAACAGAAACTTCGTTGACTACGTAAAAGTCTATTTTGAATCAGGAAATGGTGGAGCTGGTAGCGTTCACTTTAGACGGGAGAAGTATGTCCCCAATGGAGGCCCTGACGGAGGAGATGGAGGCAAAGGCGGCAGTATCATCCTACGGGGCAATGCACAATTATGGACACTGCTTGCGCTAAAATGGACTAAGCATGTAAAAGCAGAAAATGGCGGTAACGGTTCGGGTAGCAATAGTTTTGGAACGGACGGAAAAGACATTTATATAGATGTACCTTTAGGCACGGTTGCCAAAGATTTTGAAAGCGGTGAAATCCTTTTTGAAATCACCGAAGATAAAGAAGAAAGAGTCCTTTTCAAAGGTGGTCGCGGTGGAAAAGGAAACGCTTTTTTCAAGTCTTCGACACACCAAGTACCTAGATATGCACAGCCAGGCGAAGAAAAAGAAGAAGGTTGGATTATTCTAGAGCTTAAAGTTTTGGCGGACGTCGGGCTAGTTGGTTTCCCAAATGCTGGAAAATCGACGCTACTATCCGTACTTTCTGCTGCAAAACCCAAAATTGCTAACTATCCTTTTACTACCTTAACCCCCAATTTGGGCATGGTATCATACCGGGATGGGCGTTCTTTTATCATTGCGGACATCCCTGGCATCATCGAAAAAGCACATGAAGGCAAAGGGCTAGGCGCTCGATTTTTGAAGCATATCGAACGTAATGCCGTCCTACTCTTCATGATACCTGCTGACTCTGAAAATATCAAAGCAGATTATCAAATCCTTCTTAACGAGCTCAATATGTTTAACCCAGAGCTCATGGACAAACCAAAATTACTAGCCATCACCAAAACCGACTTAATCGACGATGAACTAGAAGAAATGCTCAAAGATGAGTTGCCAGAAGGTATCGAAACTCTTTTTATCTCTTCCATTGCGCACAAAGGCTTAGATGAACTCAAAGATCGTCTTTGGTTGGCGATTAATGCCCAGTAAGAAGGCCATTTAGCCCCAGTAAGATGGGCTTTAGCCCGTCTAAGTAAGATCGGCGTTTAGCCCGTCTAAGTAAGATGGCCTCCAGCCCGTCTAAAAGAATGAAGGCCATTCAGTTCGTCTAACAAAAGAAAAATGAAGTACCTAATGCAAAGCCCACACCAGCTAAACCACTTCAAAAAAGCCCGTTTTAGTATTTTTTCTAACTTTATCCCAGTGATAATAACGTCCATTCATAGAAATATAGACCCCAGGCTTAAGCACTTGTGCGAAGGCTATTGCGGCGCCAAGATTAAAAAAGCCATCCGAAGATGACCCAAACGCATAAGGTATCATCGCCCCAAACAATACAATGGTTTTCTCATCTAAATTCTTTTTACCCGCAAGAAATTTGGCCGTCTCAACCATCCGATCGGTACCATGGGTAATAACAATATCATCAAACTTGGAGCGGCGGCAATTATGAGCGATAATTTCACGATCTTCGTCCGTCATCTCAAGGCTATCCAACATCATCAAAGTTTTGACATCAAAAGGGATATTCGAGCGACCGACCACCATCATATCTCGCAGATGAGTATCCTTAAAATATAATTCTCCATTCAATAGGTTATACTCCTTATCAAATGTGCCCCCTGTTACAAAAATCTGAATCATTTTCCCGTGTTTTCCTGTTTTGAAGCCGCAAGTTAGGTGTTTTTTGGAAAATTGGAAAGGATATTTTTTTAGAGCGGACTCACATATTGAGCTTACTCCAAATAGTCTGTATTCTATAGCTAAAGATGAAGCAAAACTTTGTTTGGTTCAATCTTACGGTTTGAGAAACCTTGCCAAGCAAAAGCATAAAAGATAAAAATACGAAGCAAGTGGATTAAAACTAGGGTTTCTTAAACCTTTTTTGGAATAAGCAAAAGCATAAACCTTTTTTGTTGTCAATGGTTCGGTAAAAAAACAATACTCCGACGTAGCCTGCCACGCCTCCAACGTCTTCCTTGATTAAGGCAAAATTTGAAGGTGCTTGATAAAAAGAAATCCCTTCCAAAAGTCTTCAAATTTCACCTTACTCTGCGTCAGAAGTTTCCGACGTGACCCGCTACGCCTACGTATTTACATCACAAACCTTTCTTAGCCCATAGCTTCACTATGGGCTAAG
>CAMZKG010000058.1 GCA_947311105.1 uncultured Saprospiraceae bacterium | reverse complement strand
GAGAGAACGGCGGTAGCCGGCTACCACAAGCACCTTCAAATTTTGCCTTAATCAAGGAAGACGTTGGAGGCGTGGCAGGCTACGTCGGAGTATTGTTTTTTTACCGAACCATTGTTAAAGAAATTTCTTCTGCGACCGCCAGTAGAGATCTAGCAAAAGGGGTTGAGTTGAAGATTTTTGTGAAAATCGGAGAAAAGAATAAAACAATATATGGCACTGTTTAGCTACCCCTGCAACTAGCTTCAAGTAACCCGATTGCTAGACACCCGAACGACCGTTCGGCTCAACATCCCACGATCTAGTAACCAGTAACCAGTATCTAGTAACTAGAACTCGATTGCTAGACACCCGAACGACCGTTCGGCTCAACATCCCACGCACCAGCCACCAGAATCCAGTTACAAAAAATCAACATCCGTATCAAAAGGATAGGACATCAAATATTTGACACCTTCTTCGATCGAATAATTTCGATACAAAATTCGATACAACATGCGAATAATGGGCAAGACCAATTTTTGGCTTCGGGATAGATGATAGACGATGATTAAGGTGCGGAGTCCTTCGACGAGCTCGTTATTATTGGCGTTGATTTCGTCCACCGTTTCTCCTTTGCCTAGGCGGTAGCCAAAGCTAAAATTACGGCTGTCAGGGCTCATAGCAGTAGCGATCAAGTCGCCGATACCAGCAGTACCCATGAATGCTCTAGAGTCAGAGCCCATCATCTTGCCAAAAGCGATCATTTCCGCTAGTCCTTTGGTGATAATAAGTGCCTGTAAATTAGTGCCCAAACCTTTGCCTGCAATAATTCCCGAAAGAATAGCGATAATATTTTTGAGCGCACCAGCCAACTCCGTCCCCACAATATCTTTGGAAACAAAAACTCTAAATTGTTCTGAAGATAAGAGCTCTTTAGCTTCATCCGCTACTTCGTCATACAGACTAGCAATTAATGTACCTGCGGGCTTGCCTGCCAATATTTCTGATGCTAGATTGGGGCCAGAAATACACCCAATCCTAACTACAGAACTTTCTTGACGGATGACTTCACTCATCAAACTAACATCCTTGCGCGAAATAGGCGATTTTTCTAGGTCGTCTTCACTGATATGATTGAGCGCAAAACCCTTGGTACCATGAATCAAAAAATGGGAAGGTGTCAAATAAGGACTCAGATCTCGCATCACTTCCCTAAATCTCCTTGAAGGAACAATCGGAAATATCGTTTGGCATTTATCGATAACTTCTTGAAGGCTTGTTGTTGCCGTAATATTATGGTGTAGCTGGACACCATCAATTGCGTGCGTTTGATTGATGATCTCCACTTTTTGGGATTTGCGAGAATAGATAAGGACAGGGTGATTTTTTGCTATCAAATTAGCGACAGCCTTTCCAAAATTACCTGCTCCAATAATGCCTACAATCTTTTCTTCTTCCTTCATCTCGCTAATATAGTTAGTTTTTGGTGTTTTACGCTAAAATAGCCGAGAAAGTTATGACCAACCACTAAAAATCCCCAATAAAACCATGGCTCTATTGGGGATTAAGCATTTGTATAATCTACTGAAATACAGTATTTTATCTAAATATTTCTGTGCCAGAAAAGTGGAAGGCTGCTTCGATTAAAGCATTCTCGTCAGAGTCTGATCCATGCACTGCATTTTCTCCGATGCTCTTTGCATATAGTTTGCGGACGGTACCTGGAGCCGCTTCGGCTGGGTTGGTGGCACCGATAAGTGTACGAAAATCAGCCACGGCATTGTCTTTTTCTAGGACAGCCGCTACGATAGGGCCCGAAGACATAAATTCAACTAACTCGCCATAAAACGGACGCTCTTTGTGTACAGCGTAAAACTCTCCTGCTTTTTCTGCAGAAAGCTTAGTGAATTTCATTGCGACGATTTTGTATCCTGCTTTGTTAATCATTGCTAGGATGTCTCCGATGTGACCAGCAGCTGTAGCATCTGGCTTAATCATGGTGAAGGTTAATTTTCCTGCCATTGTAGTTATTTTATTTGTGTTTTATACCCCTTGCGGGGAAAATTGTCAATTCGCCTGCAAAGGTAAGGTTTTTTTTGTTTTCCGTAAGGCTAATCCAATAAATTGTCTCCATTGTCAGAGTGTCCCGATATCATCATCCAGATTCCCCAAAAAAAGTACTATCTTTGCCCTATGATTATAGAAACAACGTCAATGAACAAGACCGATTTTACGGAAGTAAAGAAATTATTAGCCACACCCAAGGATATTATTATCTTTGGGCACCGCAATCCAGATGGGGATGCCATAGGTTCATCATTGGGATTGATGCACTATTTAAATAAGTACGGACACCAAGTAAAAGTCCTTTATCCATCGGATTATCCAGCGAGTTTTGGGTGGATGAAGGGATTGGATGATGCCATTATTTTTGACCATGATGAAGATTTGGCGGCTCGTGCCATTGAAAAAGCCGAAATCGCCTTCTTTTTAGATTTTAATACACTGGATCGTATCGACAAAATGGGCGATTTAGTGAGTGAAGTCGATTGTGTCAAAATCAATATTGACCATCACCTAGATCCTGACTATTTTTCTGATTATCTCTGGTGGAAGCACGAAGCCAGCTCTACTTGTGAGATGGTTTATAAGTTTATCACAAAGCTAGGTGACGAAGATAAAATTGATGTGACCATCGGGGAATGTCTTTTTACAGGATTGATAACGGATACGGGGTCGTTTAGATTTAGCACCAATCCAGACGTCTATCGCATTTGTGGAAACTTAAAAGAAATCGGTGTCAATGATCATCTAATTCAACAACGACTTTTTCAGAATTTAGACGAAAAGCACTTGCGTATTTTGGGGCAAGCCCTAGCGCATCGTATGCAGATATTTCCAGAATACCGTACAGGCTTAATCTATCTGTCTCGGAGAGATTTTGCGGATTATGACATACAACGTGGTGATACTGAAGGTATTGTGAATTATTTGCTTTCGCTAAAAGACGTCCGTATGGCGATTTTTGTTACCCAACAACCAAATATTATTAAACTATCCTTGCGCTCCAAAGGCGACTTTTCTGTCCAAGAAATCGCCACTAAATACTTTAATGGTGGGGGACACAAAAATGCGTCTGGCGGATTTCAACACGCGGGGCTGGGCAAGACAATTGACAAAATAAAATCCATCCTTCCTGAATATAAGGATATGCTAAATGACGATAAGTTATTCCCAGAATAGCACAACGGGCTTCAGCCCGTTGCCCCAAAAGTACAACGGGCTTCAGCCCGTTGCCCCAAAAAGCACAATGGGCTTCAGCCCGTTGCTCCCAAAAGTACAATGGGCTTCAGCCCGTTGCTCCCAAAAGCACAATGGGCTTCAGCCCGTTGCCCCAAAAAGCACAACGCAACCCCATTGTCAAAAAGCCCAAAACCCCCAGTCAGCCCAAGACAGAGAGTATTAATTTTTTGTTTACCTTTGCATCGAATGGAAAGATTGCGAATATATGGTTCTATCCAAGCGTGGTCTATTCCCCAAACAATTAACCTTATCTATGAAAATTGAAGCAAAAACACGTGGTTTTATTTGCACCGTAGCCCATCCGAAAGGATGTGAGCGTAATGTCTTGAACCAAATCAATTATATCCAATCCAAAAAAATGACGCCCGTTGTTAAAAAGGTATTGGTCATTGGGGCTTCCACGGGGTTTGGGTTGGCTTCAAGAATTACCGCCGCTTTTGGCTCCAACGCTGCTACGATAGGTGTTTTCTTCGAAAAACCACCCCAAGAAGGCAGACCTGCGACGGCAGGTTGGTACAACAGCGTTGCTTTTGAAAAATTTGCTAGCCAAGCAGGTTTATATGCAAAAAGTATCAATGGCGACGCTTTCTCGAAAGAGATAAAAGCCCAAACGTTAGATATGATTCAGGCAGATTTAGGCAAAATAGATTTATTGATTTATAGCTTGGCGTCTCCAGTCCGAAAAGATCCAGATACGGGCATTGTACACCGTTCGGTGCTAAAGCCGATTGGCGAACCCTTTACAGGAAAAACAGTCGATTTTCATACAGGTATCGTAAAAGATGTAACGATTAACCCTTGCACAGAAGACGAAATAGCCAATACCATCAAAGTAATGGGCGGTGAAGATTGGGAAATGTGGGTCGATGAACTAAAGAAAAGAGATCTCCTTTCGGAAAATTTCAAAACAGTGGCGTATTCTTATGTAGGGCCATCCTTGACCCAAGCGGTTTATAGAGATGGCACTATAGGTAAAGCCAAAGACCACTTGGAAGCCACTGCATTTACGATTGCCGATAAGTTAAAAGATATAAATGGTCAAGCTTTCGTATCGGTAAATAAAGCTTTAGTGACGCAGTCTAGTTCGGCTATTCCTGTTATTCCATTATATATTTCGTTGTTGTATAAGGTGATGAAAGAGAAGCAGATACATGAAGGATGTATCGAACAAATAGAACGTCTTTTTGCCGAAAGATTATTTATGGACAAAGTTCCAGTGGATGACAAAGGAAGAATTAGGGTAGATGATTGGGAGATGCGACCAGATGTCCAAGAAGAAGTCTTGGCCCTGTGGGCAGAAGCCACCACAGAAACGTTGCCCGAAATTGGAGATTTGCCGGGATATACATCTGATTTTTTCGAATTATTTGGTTTTGGGTTGGCAGGTGTGGACTATGACGCGGACGTGGATGAAATGGTATCGATTGAGAGCCTAAAGTCTTTGGTGTAATAGAAATTGTGCAATCGTTGAGCTTGTTCCGAAAAGTTGTTATGAATTATAGCTGAAGAGTGGAGCAAAACTTTATTAGGTTCAATTGTGCAATCGTTCAACTGAAACTAGCCCGAAAATCATTGTCAAAACAGGCGCAAAAAGGGCATTTTGTGGCAAAAATCTGCGGACACCTAAATAGTTACATAAAAAAAGCCCTACTCCAATTGGAGTAAGGCGATTTTTTTTAGTGGAGCTGGAGGGAATCGAACCCTCGTCCAGACAAAGCGTCACAGAGCCTTCTACATGCTTAGTTTTTGTTCGGATTTTCGAGAAGGTCATAAGCACAAAAACAAGCGATGACCTTCCTTATCTTCTGAATTTCGGGGAACAGCTCGAAGCCCTTCTGCCCCCTAACCTGAGTTTTTGTTTTATAAGCGTCACGCTGTGTATCAGGTGTCAAGCGTAAGGCCTAGAGGCGTGTCTAATTAACTAATTAGGCAGCCATGGCTACATTGTAGTTGCCATATAAAGGTTGAAAGTCATTTTTTACAGAGTGAACTAACATGCTCTGACATGCTAACTAAACAACATACTTTCCTGTCAATACCAGTCAGCCCCTTTGGGCTTTGGTTTCCACTAACTAGATAACATTCTTTTATTCGGTTTTGTTGCAAAAATTGAAATTTTACTTACCTAAGAAAGACCGTACACCCGTTGCTCCGTTAGATAGTCCTGTCAGGGAGACGAACGGCCGTTCGTCTTTACATCCCGACCATGCCGTTGCACCGCTATACCCGTTACACCATCACCCCGTCATCACCCATCGAGTCCATACTGTTTGATTTTACGGTACAAAGTTCTTTCGGAAATACCTAAATCAGCGGCGGCATCTTTTCGACGTCCTTTGTGTTTGTCCAAAGCTTTGGCGATAAATTCTTTTTCCATCTGCTCCAAAGAAAGTGATTCTTCGACTACTTCTGCTTGTTGGTAATGCGCCTTCATTGTCGCATCAATGACCGTGGGTTTTACGTTGGCAGTTGGTGTCCAAGTCTCCGAAACTGTTTCTGGCTCCAAATCAAAAGTATCAGGTGGATAATTGATGATGCTTGGCTGTTGGCGTGTATTTGTTTCTGTCAAAAAGCTAGTAGCGCCATATTCAGGCATCTCCAAATTATTGGATTTTACCAGCTCATAGACCAACTTTTTCAGTTGTGTCATATCCTTTTGCATGTCAAATAGGACTTTGTAGAGTAGATCCCGCTCGTGCATGGAGCTATCTTCGGGCGACATAATAGCAGGTAGGCTCTTGCGTAAGATTTTAGGTTTTACAGTCACCAATTCATCCGCGCTTACCACTCTTTTTTCCGAAAGGACAGATAACTGCTCTGCCAGATTCTTTAATTCTCGAATATTACCAGGCCACGAATACCCTATCAATAACTGCTCTGCGTCATCATCCAACCGAATTGGGCTCGTCCGATATTTATCCGCAAAGTCCATCGCAAATTTCTTAAATAAGATGGGGATATCTTCTCGCCGCTCCTTTAAAGAAGGCACTTTGATAGGCACGGTGTTTAGTCGATAATACAAATCTTGACGAAACTTGCCACGATTTACTTGTTTTTCTAAGTCCAAATTAGAAGCTGCTACCACCCTAACATTCGTTTTTCTAACCACCGAAGAGCCCACTCTCAAAAACTCTCCACTCTCCAAGACACGCAACAAATAGGATTGGGTATCCATAGGCATTTCGGAAATTTCATCCAAAAAGATCGTCCCGTTATCTACGGTCTCAAAATAACCTTTTCGGTCGGCGGTAGCCCCCGTGAAAGCTCCTTTTTCATGCCCAAACAATTCAGAATTTATCGTTCCTACAGGAATCGCTCCACAGTTTACGGCAATAAAAGGGTGGTGCTTCCGAGCGCTATTAGAATGTATGACTCTCGAAAAAATCTCTTTCCCTACCCCACTTTCTCCACTTATCAACACCGTCAAATCCGTATTGGCAACACGCAACGCCGTATCCAATGCCTGATCCAATAATGGCGAAGCACCGATGATTCCAAATCTTCTTTTTATCTCTTGTATGCTCATTAACAGCTACTTATACATTTACAATTTCTCCACGCAAAGTAGCACTCGTACCACTTATAATTTTTACGAAAGTATAATCTCCTTTTTTCAGCCCTTCTTTTTTTGCAAAATTGACTACTTTATTTTGGGAAGTACGACCTTTAAAGTCTTCATCAGATCGTTTTGAGTTCCCTTCAATCAATACTTTAAAAGTTTTTCCGATATCGCGTTGATTGTGTGCAAATGACAACTGCCTTTGCAAGCGAATCACTTCGCTCAGACGCTTTTGTTTTATTTCTTCAGGCACATCATCATCAAAGCGTTTTTGCGCTGGAGTACCTGGCCTTTCGGAATAAGCAAACATATACGCCATCGAATATTGAGCCTGCTCCATCACATACAAAGTATCTTGATGCTCTTCTTCAGTCTCCGAACAAAAGCCCGTCATCATATCCGACGAAATGGCACAATCGGGTATCACTTCATAGATTCTTTTGACCTTATTCAGATACCATTCTTGGTCATAAGTCCGATTCATCAGCTCCAAAATCCGTGAATTACCCGCTTGTAAAGGCAAATGGATATAGTTGCAAATATTTTCATGATCTCGAATGGCATACAACACATCATCCGTAATATCCTTGGGGTGCGATGTCGAAAATCTTACTCTTAAATCAGGATGAACTCCTGCCACCAAAACCAATAACTGGGCAAAAGTCATCTCTTCTTTGGTCTCGGGGTTGATCCATTTATAGGAATCTACATTTTGACCTAGGAGCGTAACTTCTCGATATCCCTTGCGGAAAAGGTCTTCAGCTTCCGCCAAAATAGAATATGGCTCCCGGCTACGCTCTCGACCACGAGTAAAAGGTACTACGCAAAAAGTACACATATTATCACAACCCCGCATAATAGAAATAAAACTCGCGATGCCCCCTGTATCTAGTCGTTTGGGCATAATATCATCGTAGGTCTCTACACGGGACAAGAAAACATTCATGCCTTTCTCGCCGCCTTCAATAACTGGTATCAAATTAGGTAAATCCCGATAGGCATCCGGCCCAGCTACTAAGTCCACTATTTTTTCGTCATCCAACAGCGTTTTTTTCATACGCTCCGCCATACAACCTAGCACCCCGATTTTTACATTTGGGTTCTTTTTTTTGATGATGTCATAATATTTGAGCCTTTTTCGGATGGTCTCTTCGGCTTTCTCTCGGATAGAGCAGGTATTCACCAAAATCAAATCCGCTTCATTAATATCTTGGGTGTTGCCATAATCCATCGTATCCAAAACGGACGCTACAATCTCCGAGTCATTAAAATTCATCGCACAACCATAAGACTCAATATAGAATTTCTTTGACTTTGGTCCTGTACTTTTTACTTTTAGGGCGGAGCCCTGAATAGACTCGTCTATCTCCTTGTTCAGATTGACTTTTATCTCGTTTCTATCTAACATTTTCTCTTGTTTTCATCACTAGACTAGCAGCTTTTGCGGCTTCTAGCCATTATTTCTGCAAAGATACGGTAAATATGGATTTGATATGCCATTTTGTCAGGGGGGATTTGAATTTTGTTGAAATCTAGTTTTCTAGATGCTCGTTGCTAGTTTCTAGATCGTGGGATGTTGAGCCGAACGGCCGTTCGTCTGGCCGGCGCGCATTTCTAAATAAAAAAAAAAAACGTAACTGTTTAGGTGCTCCTATTTTTAGACAGAAAATAGGCATTTTTGTGTATGTTGAAGCTATTTTTTTTGAAGCGTAGCTGGGCTACGTGAT
>CAMZKG010000057.1 GCA_947311105.1 uncultured Saprospiraceae bacterium | reverse complement strand
GCGAAGCCAATTGAACGCCAAAGCCAATTGAACGCCAAAGCCAATTGAACGCCAAAGCCAATTGAACGGCGAAGCCAATTGAACGGCGAAGCCAATTGAACGCCAAAGCCAATTGAACGGCGAAGCCAAATCAACGGCGAAGCCAATTGAACGCCGAAGGCAAATCAACGCCAAAGGCAATTTGAACGGCGAAGCCAAAGCCAAACTACTTCAACTCCAACAAAACCACATTTTCAATATGATGCGTATGCGGAAACATATCTACTGCTCGGGAGCGTTTTAGGTCATAGGCTTCTCCCAATAGTGCGATATCCCGCGCCTGGGTTGCCGGATTACAACTCACATAAACTATCTTCGGAGCTTTTAACTCTAGTAGAAAAGCAACAACTTTTGGGTGCATACCCGCTCTAGGCGGATCTGTAATCAATACATCAGGCTTGCCATGTTTCTTTGCAAATTCGTCCGTAAGGACATCTTTAACATCGCCAGCATAGAAGATAACGTTATCAATATCATTGGCTTGGGCATTTTCTTTGGCATCCACGATAGCTGGCTCAATTTCTTCTATACCGACGACTTGCTTGGCGCTATCCGCCACAAAAAGGGCGATACTGCCAGTGCCCGTATAAAGGTCATAAACATTTTCGGTGCCGGTCAAACCTGCATATTCTTTGGCTAATTGATAGAGTTCATTGCCTTGACGTGCGTTGGTCTGAAAGAAGGATTTTGGTCCCACCTTAAACTTCAAAGGCCCCAACTGCTCAAATACAAATCCTTTTCCAAAATATGTAACCATCTCTAAATCAAACAGATAGTCATTCAATTTTGTATTTATAGCATAAACCAAAGTCGTCAACGTAGGGAATGATGCTAAGATGGCATCCAAGAATTTTTCCCGCAAGGGAGCATCGTCATACCCAAATCCCATAATCAACATCGTCTCCCCCAACTCCGAAGTGCGTACCACCATCTGCCGCAAAAAACCTGTATGCGCTCGATTGTCATAAAATGTCAATTCTTGCTCAAAAGCAATCTCCTTGATTCTATTTCTTAGCTCATTAGACAATCCACCCTGCAAGTAACAATGTTGAATATCAATCAATTTGTCAAAAGCCCCCGCTTTGTGAAAGCCCAAAACATTTTCTTTGTTGGAGACTTGGGCGTTGAGCTCGGCGGAAGTAAGCCATCGTTTGGTGCTAAAAGAAAATTCTAGCTTATTGCGATAATAATAAATCTCTTCGCAACCCAAAATAGGCTCCATGACCGAAGTATCGACTTTAGCGATACGTTGCAACGCATTTTTGACGACAATCTGCTTATGGCGCAATTGTGCATCGTACTTCATGTGTTGCCATTTGCAACCACCACACAAGGCAAAATGGGAACATTTTGGGGCAACCCGATCTTCCGAAAAATGATGAAAGGCAATCGTCTGCCCTTGAAACACACCTTTTCTCTTGCGAAAAACAAGTACATCAGCGATATCCCCCGGTATAGGGCCTTCGACAAAAGTCACGATTCCGTCTTCGTCTCGCCCGACCACTTTTCCTTTATCTGCGATGCCCGTAAACTGGACATTCATCAATATTTTTTGTTTTCTCTTTCTTCCCATGTTATCTTGTTAGCACGATGTAGTCTCGGATAATTGTTTTCACAAAAGCGACCCTATCCCGTGGTATTTCTTTGAGTTCTAGCAACTTAGCCAATCGTTTCACCATTTTCATAAAGGCCTTACGATGGGCATCATTTTTATATCTTTGCAAGCGTTTTAATGTATCTTTTACTTGCAGAATATCTTTTTCTGTAAAGTTAATCACCTGCGGATAAGTCGGCTCATAGTCTTCAATAGACTTAATTTCAACAATATCCTTCAACCGAAAAGGCTTAGGCGGCGCACTTTTGATGATGACCGTATTGGCAGCCATGTCCCCCAGCCGTTGGCGCCTTCGAGAAGTAGCAATCAACAAGCTACCGATGACACCAGAAGAAAGCACCAAATCAATAATCAAAACAATAGAACGCAATACCGCTTCACGCATCCCAGCTCTCTGACCATCCACACGCACTACCCTAATCCCTAATACTCTCTTCCCCACACTCTGCCCATTCGCAAAATACTCACTCAATGTATGATAGGCTATCAAAATGACCAACGGCATCAGGATAAGAAAAACTTCGCCCATCCGATCCACACCAAATCGTTCGAAAAATGAAGAAGTAAAAAAGATAAAGAACCAAGACAAAATCCCGACTATAAAAAGGTCAAGAATCCCCGCGATTATCCGTTCAAAGGTTGTAGCCGCAGGATATTCAATCACTACGTTTTGGGTTGTTTTTAGTGCTAATTGCTTCATAAACAGGGTTTAAGTTATCTTTTTTACAATTTTTGTATCCAATAAGGTACAAAATCGTTCAAAATACTTGCCTATCGTCAAAATTATTGGCAAATTTACGTTTCTTTTGCATACAAAAATTAGATTCTGCCAAAATTCATGTTTAATCACACTTTTTAACCCCCAAATTTTCTAGTATTCAGCCTACATGAAAGAAACCAATTTTATTAAACAAAATCGCGAGAAGTGGGAGCGGCTGGAAAAAGCCATCGACAACCCCCGTGAGAAAGCCGAAGAGTTAAGCGATTTGTTTATTCAAATAACGGATGACCTTTCCTATTCGCGTACTTTTTATCCTAATCGCTCTATACGGGCTTATCTAAATTGGCTTGCGCAAAGGCTATTTTTCAAGATATATAGAGCCAAGAAACTAAAGAAAAACTCATTTTTCAATTTTTGGACGGATGAGCTTCCGCAAATCATGTACGAATCACGCCGTGAAGTATTATTGGCGTTTTCCGTTTTTATTTTGTCCATGCTAGTCGGTGCCTTTTCGCAGCACATGGATCCTTCTTTTGCCAATATTGTTTTAGGAGAAGGCTATGTAGAAGAAACCATCCGCAATATAGAAAGTGGCGACCCATTAGCCATTTATAAATCCAGCGGTCCTTTCGGAATGTCCATCGGCATCATTGCCAATAATTTATTTGTTGCCTTACTCTGCTTTTTATTGGGGGTATTTGCGTCCATCGGCTCTATCGGGATGCTGGTCAGCAACGGGGTGATGGTGGGTGTTTTTCAATACTTTTTCTACGAAAGGGGCTTGTTAGGTGAGTCATTTTTGACGATATGGACGCATGGCGCGTTAGAGATTTCTTCCATCGTATTGTCGGGAGCAGCAGGTATCGTCGCAGGCAAAGGGCTATTATTTCCAGGCACTTATCACCGGCTCAAAGCTTTTCAGATGTCTGCCCAACGGGGGCTCAAAATATATTTAGGTATCGTGCCTATACTCATCATCGCAGGGTTCATTGAAGGCTTTATCACCCGTATGACAGATACACCCGACTTCTTTCGACTTTTATTTATTTTGGGTTCTTTTGCGGTTATGATCGGCTATTTTGTGGTTTATCCGATAATCCGCCATCGCCGTGGCGCCACATCAACCATCCCAGCCCCCTATCTTCAACCAGATAATGATGAGCCTATCCAACTAAATCGCATCAAAAAATCCGGAAAAATATTTTCGGATATCCTTACACTGTATAGAAGGCACACACGAGAGATTATTAAATTTTCGGCAAGCCTAGCCATTTTTTTTGTAGTGGCCATTTTTGCGACCACTAACAAGGAGATAACAGAAATATTTGCCTTTGCCAATTATTTTGGAAGTGCCATAAGTACGCTTGGTCAACTACTTAATTTTGAAGAGATTTTCCCCTATCTCAATGCCATTGCTTTTGGCTTAGTGGCCTGGAAAAGCCATCAAATTTTTGAAAAAGAACAATACCTAACTCCTTCCAATCCTATTTCTGGGTTACTCATTGTATTGCTCGCCATGATTCCGGCACTGGGGCTACAATACCTACTTGCTGCGACCATCTCTGGTGGTACACTCTTTATTATACCTTTAGGCATACCTATTATCTTGTCCATTCTTGTTGGTTTTTTTAATAGCAGAACAAATATTCTTAGTGCAATAACCACAGGGCCTAGCTATGTTTTTAAGCAAATCGGTGTGGAAATAGCCATGAGTCTCATTCTAATGACTTTAGGTTTTATGATGCTTTCGCTAGCTTCATCCACTGTTTTATATTATTTGATTTATTTTCTAGGGATGAATTTTCAGGATGGCAACGAATGGCTAGGCATGATTACGCCTATTCTTTTCACTTTTATTTCGGAGTTTCTTATCCTATGGATTTTCTTTGGTTTTATTTTTAGTGCCAACCTATCGTGGTTTTCTGCAAAGGAAATCGTGGAAGCCAATAGCCTTAATCAAGCCGTTGAAAAAATTGGCTCCGAACAACGAATAAAAGGAATGCTGCGCGAATGAAAAACCTTCCTACTTATTTCTTTCTCTTATTCTTGCTCGGGCTTCTCGCGCCCCCTATGCTTGCGCAAAACACTGACAATGAGCAAGATGTAGAAGTGATAGAAGATGAAGACTTCTCTGATGGTATGACCGACTTCGAAAAAAAAGAATATTATGAGACACACGAAGAGTCAGCGATTTGGCACCAAAAAAATGACGATAATTATCTAAAAGAAAACCTTTCTAGACAAGATAGAGCCAACAATACTTGGGAAAAGACCCGAAAAAGACTTAAATATAAGCAAGAGCAAAAGAAGGAGGAGAAGGATGAAGAGAAAAAGAAAGATAAGAAAAAAGACAACATCAATAATTTTACGGGTGAAGGCTGGGGCGAAGTCATCAAATGGATTTTTATCGTCCTAGGTATCATTGTCTTGTTGGGATTGATTGTGTATTTGGCGCAAGGCGGAAGTTTCCGACAAGGTAAAAAAATCAATGTGGACATCAGTGACGAAAAAATTGACTGGATTGAAGAAAATCTGCCCGAAGCGGATGTGCAGTCCCCGCTAGAAGCCGCTATCCAATCCAAACAATACCGAAAAGCCATCCGACTATATTTCTTATTGATTGTCCAAAAACTAACTAATGCGGGAGAGATTGATTGGCAAAAAGAAAAAACCAATAGAACTTACATCTTGGAAACTTACAACAAAGATTTTCATGACAATTTTAGAACCTGTGTGCGCATCTATGAGCGGGTATGGTACGGAGAGCGCGCTGTCAGTGAAGAAGAGTTTATCAAAATAGAACCGGCCTTCAAAGATCTAGCACATCGTTTTGTTATTAAAAATTCAGACCATGAAGAATAACAAAGCAACCATCATCATACTCCTCGCACTTGGTCTAGTAGGATTGTACTTTGTCATTCAATATTATGGCAAAAAACAATCTTGGTACGAAAACTACACAGAGTCAAAAAAAGACCCCTACACGCTCTACCTTACGGCAAAAATCCTAAAAAACTACTACCCCGGCCATCACTTTTACCCCGTCAAGAAAAGCTTTGTCAAGACACTGAAAAAAAAGAATAATGCCAGTGGTAATTATTTATTTTTTGGTGACCAGTTTTATATTTCAGAGACAGGAGTAGATAGCCTATTGAGCTTTATCGAAAAAGGAAATAATGCTTTTATTGCCACCAAAAGGCTGCCATATTCTTTGATTTTTAGGCTTTTTAGTGGAAATAAGTTTTGTACAGAAAAAGATTATACTGGAGAAGAAGCAATCTTTGATGAGCTTGCTAATGTCAACCTAATCCACCCTAACTTACAAATCCCTGGCGGCAATCCCTTAAAATTTATGGGACGCTATAAGGCACGTACCCATCGCTGGAATTTTATCCCAACACGATATATCTGCGATTCAGGCTTTCACGCTGCAGGTACACTCAACAATAAATTTGTCAATTTTGGATATATCCCTTACGGCAAAGGGCGAGTCTATTTCCATACCAACCCAGTTGTATTTACCAATTATTTTATGGTAAGAGAAAAAGGGAAAAAGTACTTGGATGGCATTATGGCTCACCTAAAAGACGATAATATTTACTACGAAATCGCCGCTAGAAGTCCTATAATTGACCGCCAGCAAAATCGAAACAATCACAGGCGCGCCCCTAGTTTTGGCAACCAAGGCCCGTTGACCTATATTTTGTCCCAGCGCCCATTGGCCATCGCCTGGTATTTATTGATGTCCATCGGAGTCTTGTTTTTGGCATTCAGGGGCAAACGCAAACAGCGAATCATCCCCATCGTCGAAAAAAATGAAAATACGTCGCTTATTTTTATACAAAATATATCCAATCTATATTTTCAACAAGGAAATAATAAGCAACTGAGCCTACAAAAATTTATTCATTTTCAAGATTTCGTACGAAGCAAATATGCCCTTAATTTCAAAAAGAATACATCTGATTTTGCCGTAAGGCTTTCGCAAAAATCAGGCATTGCCGAATCAAAAATCCAAGAGATTTTAACGATTCATGACAACATCAATAATAGCACCTATTTGAGTGATGCTACTTTAACAAAATTTCACATGGCCATCAACCATTTTTACAAAAATTGCAAATAATTGACTGATATGGATGACAATAAGGATTTTCAAAACGAATTTGACCTTCCGCAAGGAGAAGACCAAAGCCCTGCCCCAATCACCCCAAGCGAGCAAGACATCACGGCTTCTTTTACGCAAAACACCAACGTGGACTTATCTCCTGTTTTGCGTTTGGCGCAAGGCATACATCATGAATTGGGCAAGGTAATCATCGGGCAAAAAGACATCATAGATTTTTTGATTGTCGCCATCCTATCTGATGGACATGTATTGCTCGAAGGTGTCCCAGGCATTGCTAAGACATTGACTGCCAAGCTTTTATCCAAGTCCATGGACATGAAATTTTCGCGGATTCAATTCACGCCGGACTTAATGCCTACGGATGTTGTCGGAACGAATGTATTCAATATGAAGACGGCGGATTTTAATTTTCATCCTGGTCCTATTTTTGGCAATGTGGTTCTTGTTGATGAAATAAACCGCGCACCAGCCAAGACGCAGGCCGCCATGTTTGAAGTCATGGAAGAAAAACAAGTGACTATAGATGGAGTCACCTATCCGATGGATTTGCCATTTTTTGTGATGGCCACCCAAAACCCAATTGAGCAAGAAGGTACTTACAAATTGCCTGAAGCACAACTTGACCGTTTCCTGTTTAAGCTCATCATGAAGTACCCTTCTCAATCAGAAGAAAAAAGCATCTTGCGTAGATTCCACAACAATTACTTTAGCGACCCAAGTGCCAATGTCACTCCGGTTTGTACCAAAGAAGACTTACGCCAAAGTCGAGATCTAGTGGAAAAGATTTTGATACAAGACAATCTGTTGGATTACATTGCGGATATCGTGCACAATACCCGAACCAACGGCGATTTGTTTTTGGGTGCGTCCCCAAGAGCGTCACTAGGTATTTTGCGAGCGTCCAAAGCATACGCTGCCATTAATGGAAGAGACTTTGTCACTCCTGACGATATTCAGGCAGTGGCACATCCTGTCCTGAACCATAGAATTATATTGAACCCAGACCGTGAAATGGAAGGATATGAGACGAAGGACGTCATTGATGCTATTTTTCATCAAATCGAAGTGCCAAGATAAACCACATGAGCTCCATATATCTAAGTAATCGCTTTTTCTTGGCGCTAGGTATGCTAGCGGGAATGTTTGCATTGTCTTTTTCTTTGACATTTTTATTTCCAGTTGCTGTAGGAATTTCCTTTATTTTATTAGGGTTCTTGGTAGCAGAAATCTATTTCGTCTTTCGACAAAAAAATCCTTTGGACGGCAAACGCTCCCTACCTAATATCCTATCTTTGAGTGACCCCAATACGGTTACCTTAACCATGCATAACAATACGAACCAATCGTTTAGATTGCAGGTGATTGATGAGCTCCCAGCCGAGTTGGAAGTCCGAGATTTTAGCTTTGACACAGAAATTCATGGGCAAGAAAACATCCAACACCGATATAGAGTGCACCCTTTTTCAAGGGGCAAATATCAATTTGGACACCTAAACTGTTTTATTTCTACATTGCTACACTTTGTACAACGCAGAGTCCAAATCGCCCAACCACAAACAGTCCCCGTCTATCCTTCCATCATCCAAATGAAGGAACTGGAATTAAAGACTCTGGCAAGTATTGCGATTGCGCCAGGCATCAAAAAATTACGCCGAATTGGTCATAGCTATGAGTTTGAACAAATCAAAACATACCAACGGGGCGATGACATCAGGAGTATCAATTGGAAGGCTAGTTCTAAGCGTAATGAGTTGATGATCAACCAGTATGAAGACGAACGCTCCCAACAAATCTACTGTATCATCGACAAAAGTAGAGTCATGCGTATGCCTTTTGCTGGACTTACTTTGATGGATTATGCCATTAATACGAGCTTGGCATTGTCTAATATTATTCTTAAGAAACACGACAAGCCCGGGCTCATTACTTTCTCTGACAAATTAGGCTCTCTAATCCCCGCCGCCCAACACAACCGCCAATTACAAAAAATCCTGAATGCGCTTTATAGCGAAAAAGCTCGAGAAGGAGAAGCCAATTATGACCTACTGCACTATGCGACCCGAAAATTAATTAATGGCAGGAGCATGATTTTGTTATTTACTAATTTTGAGAGCAAGTTTGCGCTGGAGCGCGTATTGCCTACTCTACGAAAAGTCAATAAAAATCATTTGCTAGTAGTTGTTCTTTTTGTCAATACGGAGATCGAAGACTTTGCACAAAAAACACCAAAAACAACAGAAGATTTATATCGCCAAACTACCGCCGAAAAATTCCTTTACGAGAAAAAACGGATGACTCATCGCCTACGCCAATATGGTATCCAAACCATCATGACTCGCCCCGAAGATCTTTCTATAAACTCTATCAACAAGTATCTCGAATTGAAGTCTAAGGGGATGATTTAGAGAGTTGAGTCGTTCGCTGCGCTCTCTGGTTGAGTGCTTGCCCTTTGGGCTTCGCTGGTTGAGTCTCTCGCTTCGCTCGCTGGTTGAGTCGTTCGCTGCGCTCTCTGGTTGAGCGCTTGCCCTTTGGGCTTCGCTGGTTGAGTCTCTCGCTTCGCTCGTTGGTTGAGTCGTTCGCTGCG
>CAMZKG010000056.1 GCA_947311105.1 uncultured Saprospiraceae bacterium | reverse complement strand
TTCCCGCGATCTTGCTTCTAGTAAGCCGATTGCTAAACACCCGAACGGCCGTTCGGCTCGACTTCCCACGATCTTGCTTCTAGTAAACTCCTTGCTAGATACGAACGGCCGTTCGGCTCGACTTCCCGCGATCTTGCTTCTAGTAAACTCCTTGCATGCCGCAACTAGCGTCACCCTACAAAATCCTGAAAAAAAAGGGCATCCGCTTCGGTATCATACGCCGTCAACACACCCATGCCTTCTTTAGACACATAACAACATCCAGAATCTATATCCAACACCTGCTTCTTCACCAAATCTTGATGCATCTGCTTGATCACATCAACTGACCTAGGGCTATGCCCATGAATAATGACCCGCTTTCCTAGCCAATCATAATTGATTTCATCATGCCAATCCCGTATCCAACGCATATCACGCACCGCTTCAAAAGGAAATTCTAGTCCAAAATTTATTCCCGCGTGCACAAAAATATAACCATCAGACTCATAATAATCCTTTCCAGCCCCCAACAACTCATAATACATGGGCGCTATTTTGCCCCCAAAGCTAGACAGTGTCATCCGTCCCCCCGCATTTAGCCATCTATCTTTCACAAAAAAGTCAATGTGTGCATTCAACATTAGCTCCTCGTGATTTCCTTGAACCAAGACCACCTGGTATCCTTTTTCGCGCAAGCGCAAAATCTCATCCAAAACACCCTTAGAATCAGGCCCACGATCAATCAAATCACCCAAAATGATCAGCTCATCCCGTTGACCCAACTCAATCTTTTCGACTAATTTTTTAAAGGTTTTGGCGCAGCCATGTATATCTCCGATTGCAATTTTTCTCATTTATTTTGATTTCTTCCAATTAATTCATTAACTTTTCCGTCTTATGTGAACAATACAAACCCCCAAACAGTTCCAAAGGTCAATAATCATAAAAAACACCCATAATGTTTCTAAGATATTCAATTATTACAGCTATTTTTGCCGCTTGCTTTGGAAGCCTTCAAGCGCAGTCGGTTGATTCTCTATTTTCGGGTACCTGGACAGGAGAATTAACCCAAGAGCCGGGCGGGATTGCCGAAAACTATCCGTTCCGTCTCGTTATTCATGTCAAAGGCAACAAAGTCACTGGGCAAAGTTATGCAAATGTGTATGACGACCCCAATTTTGCCATCATGGAATTTGTGGGAACGATTTTTAAGGGCAAACTGTTAACCTTCCAAGAAACAAAAATCATCGACGCAACGGTCATGGATAATTATATTTGGTGCATCAAGGGGGGGCAGTTGACGCTTACGCAAAAACCTGACGCACTTCTTTTAGAAGGATATTGGCAAGGAACATCCACTGAAAATGGGGCGTGTATCCCTGGCAAAGTCTATCTAAAAAAGAACTTGACACCCTAGATTTTGCGAAAGCAAAATAGACAAACAAAGAAATGAATTACAAAACACTACTTAAAGAAAACACCGTCTCCGCCATCAAAGAACTTTACGATGCAGACATCTCTGAGCAACAAGTTCAAATAAACGACACCCCTTCGGATTTTGATGGGGACTTCACCATCGTCACCTTCCCTTTTGCGAAAGCCGCTCGCAAAGCGCCTATGCAAATCGCCGAAGAATTAGGACAGTACCTTGCGGAAAAATTAGGCTCCATCATCGACTTTAATGTCGTCAAAGGCTTTTTGAATGTGACGGTCGAAGATCATATTTGGACGGCTTCTATGACGGAAATTTTGGCGACAGATAACTATGGACAGACCACTGACCTTGCGGAAAATGTCATGGTAGAATATGCGTCACCCAACACCAATAAACCTTTACATCTCGGGCACATCCGAAACATTCTTCTAGGTTGGTCCATCTCCAAAATCCTAAAAGCCGCAGGCAAAAAAGTAACCACGACCCAAATCGTCAATGACCGCGGTATCGCCATCACCAAAAGTATGTTGGCTTGGAAAAAATATGGTCATGGAGCCACACCAGAGTCCGCAGGCAAAAAAGGCGACCATTTTGTGGGGGACTACTATGTGCTCTTTGCCACCAAACTCGCCGAAGAGTACGCTCAATGGATCAGCACTCCAGATGCCCAAAAAGAGTATGAAGCCCGGAAGAAAAAAGACCTAGAAAAAGATAATTTTTTCAAAGCTTACAAAGATACTTACTTCAATAAATATAGCCAGCTAGGCGCCGAAGCGCGCGAAATGCTCCAAAAATGGGAAAAACATGACCCCGAAACCTTACAACTCTGGAAAACCATGAATGGTTGGGTCTTGGCGGGATTTGATGTCACTTTTGATACACTTGGGGTGACGATTGATAAGACTTATTTTGAGTCTAACACCTATCTCCTAGGCAAAGATATTGTCGAAGACGGTCTAAAAAAGGGTGTTTTTTACAAAAACGATGACGGCTCCATCGCTGTTGATTTGGAAGACAAAAAACTAGGAGAAAAAATCGTCATGCGGAGTGACGGAACATCTCTTTATGTCACCCAAGATATTGGCTTGGCGCGGCAGCGACACCAAGAAATTGGCATGGACAGCATGGTTTATGTCGTAGGTAATGAGCAAATCTATCATTTTGATGCGCTTTTTGCGATATTAGAAAAATTAGATGAGCCTTACGCCAAAAAACTCTATCATCTTGCTTATGGCATGGTAGATTTGACTACGGGCAAAATGAAATCTCGGGAAGGAACTGTTGTCGATGCAGACGATTTAATCGAAGATATGATCAAAACTGCCACCAACGAATCCCTAGAACGCAACGAAATCACTGATTTGTCGCAAGACGAACAAAATCAGATTCGCAAAAATATTGCGCTTGGCGCCCTAAAATTCTTTATCCTTAAAGTCAATCCCAAAAAACGGATGATTTTTAACCCCGAAGAATCTATTGAATTGCAAGGTCAAACGGGGCCTTATATTCAGTATGCCTATGTGCGGACGGTCGGCCTAAAAAAGTATTTGGCGGAAGCCGACGCATCCAAAGCCCAAGCCTATCAAAAACTAGAAAAAGAAGAGAAGGATTTAATCAAATTATTGATAAAATATCCAGACCTAATACAAGAAGCCGCCCAAGAATATGACCCGTCCATTATTGCAGCATTTGCCTATAATTTGGCGAAAGCATACAGTAAATTTTGGCACGAATGTAGTATTTTGAAAGCAGAAGAACCTGGAGCGAAAGAATTCCGTTTCTTACTAAGTCAAGCCGTCGGCAATGCCCTGCATGATGCTATGGAATTATTGGGGATTGATATGCCACAACGAATGTAATCTCATCATTATCAAGAGCTTACGCAAAAAAAGAAAAAAATGAAAATACCAAAGCCATCTAACTTTATAGAAGAAATCGTCGTTCAAGACCTAAAATCCGGCAAACATGGCGGACGAGTGCATACCCGATTTCCGCCAGAGCCTAATGGATATTTGCACATCGGACATGTCAAATCCATCGTCCTAAATTTTGGTCTCGCAGCGAAATATGGCGGTATCACCAACTTGCGTTTTGACGACACCAACCCTTCCAAGGAAGAGCAAGAATATGTAGATGCTATCCGCAAAGATGTCAAATGGCTTGGATTTGACTGGGCGGACCGTGAATATTATGCGTCGGATTATTTTGAAGACCTTTACCAGATGGCCATCAAACTCATCAAAAAAGGGTTAGCCTATATCGATGACTCTACGCCAGAAGAAATCGCACAACACAAAGGAACGCCCACAACCAAAGCAACACCTACGCCCTACAGAAGCCGAAGTATCGAAGAAAATCTTGATCTTTTTCATCGTATGCGCAATGGAGAATTTGAAGATGGTGCTAAAGTTTTGAGAGCCAAAATCAGTTTGGATTCTCCCAACATGCACCTGAGAGACCCTTTACTCTACCGCATCAAACGGGCGCATCATCACCGCACTGGTGACAAATGGTGCATCTACCCTATGTATGATTTTGCCCACGGCCAATCCGATTCTTTGGAAGAGATTACTCACTCTATATGTACATTGGAATTTTTGCCACATAGACCTTTGTATAACTGGAGCATCAAGCAATTAGAGATTTTTCCTTCCAGACAAATTGAATTTGCTCGACTGAATTTGACCTACACCTTGATGAGTAAGCGCAAGCTACTAAAACTTGTAGAAGACGGTATTGTCAATGGCTGGGATGACCCTAGAATGTTAACGGTATCGGGTTTGCGCCGACGTGGATATACGGCTACTGCCTTGCGAGAATTTGCGGATAGAATAGGCATTGCTAAGCGTGACAACATGATTGACATGGCGCTTTTAGAATTTGTCATCAGAGAAGAATTAAATCGGATTGCCATGCGCGTCATGGTTGTCACAGACCCTATCAAAGTAACCATCACCAACTATGAAGAAGGCAAGGAAGAGCTTTTGACCATCATCAACAACCCCGAAGATGATACGGCGGGCTCTAGAGAAGTGCCTTTCTCCAACTCCTTATACATTGAGCGTGAAGACTTTATGGAGAATCCCCCAAAAAAATGGTTTCGTTTAGCGCCTGGTGGTGTCGCGCGGCTAAAAGGCGCTTATATCATCCAATGTGATGAAGTCATCAAGGATGCCGATGGTCAAGTCACCGAGCTGAGATGCACTTATTTTCCAGACAGTAAAAGCGGGCAAGACAAATCGGGCATCAAAGTAAAAGGAGTTTTACATTGGGTGTCAGCTCCACATGCTTACGAAGGAGAAGTCCGCCTATATGATCGTCTTTTTAACGTAGAAGATGTTGGAGCGTCAGACTTACCAATGGAAGAAATCATCAATCCAAACTCTCTGATTGTCATTCCTAATGCCAAGATGGAACCAGCCCTAAAAGATGCTTCTACCAACACTTATTATCAATTTATGCGCAAAGGTTATTTCTGTCTAGATCCTGATTCTACCCCAGAACACAAAGTGTTTAATCGTACAGTCACTTTGCGGGATGGCTGGAAACGGAAAAAATAGGACCGGGCTGCGCCCTTTTGGTCTTTGGGACGCTCCTTCGTCGCTTTTGGTCTTTAGTGCGGGCTTTGCCCTTTTGGTCTTTGGGGCGCTCCTTCGTCGCTTTTGGTCTTTAGTGCGGGCTTTGCCCTTTTGGTGCTGCCGCAGCGACTTGCTTCTACGACGAGTACCCTCAACTACTTCAACCAGTGAACAAAGCGAACGTCTCAACCAGCGAAGTCCGAAGGACAAGCGACTCAACCAGCGAAGCGACTCAACCAGAGAGCGAAGCGAACGTCTCAACTCTCTCAACCTTCAACTCTCAAAAAACAGATTTAAGCAAAGGGCGGTGTCCATACCGTTTGCGCATCCACGCTTTAATTTCTTTTGCGAAAGAAGAATAGCCGATGGCATGCAGATGGTCTTGCAAAAAGATGAACATATCCGCAGGCTTAGCCCCAAGATGTTGATCAAAATATTGGGTAAGTAAAGAAGCGTATAACTCCTTGGTTTTCTTAGTCTTATGATTTAAAAGGTACTTATCGACTTTCGTCAGAAAAAATAAATCCTGCTCACTATAAGCCAATTCTAGCAGTTCATCCCAAGCCTTCATATCCACCAACATCAGCGCAGCAGGCAAAGGTTTTTTGACATTAATAAAATAATCAAATAATCGTTTGGCTTCGTCTTGCCATTGGTCAGCTAGTAATTCCTTTAGTATTTTATAATACTTAATTTTTCCTGTTTTCTTAAAATTATTTTCCGCAAGGAAAATCAACCGACCTTGATCGCCGTCCGCTTTCGCAATCAATAATTGATAGTCTTCTAAGGTTTGCGCAAAATTATCGCTCAATTGTCTTTGCTTTGATTGCTTGACCAATTCAGCTAATAATTCAAAATGCGCTTGCTCAATCGCCAATTGGCAAAAATTATTCAACTCATTTTCTGTCCAATCCTCTTGAATGATAGCCGATAATTTTTTGGCGGGTCTCCCCCAACCAACCAACACCGCCAAAACTTCTTGAATCATTCCAAACGGCATATCCTGCTCCAAAATAATTTCTAAATGCTCCGCACAAAGTTCTTGAGTTGTTTGATCGATTGCCAGCTTATTGATTATCGATAGTAGCTTTTTTTCTACAGGTTTTGATAAGCTATTGTATATCTGACCATGAGAAGCCAACATTACGGCGATATTCTCGATTAATTCTGGAGCCATAATAACCGAGATAGCCTGTTGCAAGAGTCTAAGCGACTCCATAAGTGCTAGATGTGGATTTTTTTCTTCAGGCAGCTTATAGTTCATCATGACAGGCCAAATCTTCAAAAACTCATCCACAAAAATGATAACTTCATTCGTGTCGCCATTGTTTAGTAGATTTTTCAGTTCAAGCATGATCGCAAAAACCACTTCGTTGATAAAATTAAGCCCGCTAACGGGGATTTTTTTTTGAGAAGCAGCATGCTTAATAACCAGCAAAAGAAGTAATTTGTATTTCTCGGGCTCATTTTGGGCAAAAGGCGTGGCACTAGCGCGGATAAGCAAAGCAAATTTGCGATTCTTTTTGGCAAAATTAACCACCAAC
This sequence comes from uncultured Saprospiraceae bacterium, assembly GCA_947311105.1. Lineage (GTDB taxonomy): Bacteria > Bacteroidota > Bacteroidia > Chitinophagales > Saprospiraceae > HyVt-613. The sequence continues at coordinate 1,059 of CAMZKG010000056.1, read as the reverse complement.
TCATCCATTCTCTCTTCTGGGAGCATTGCTATAAAATCACTCACCTTTTTTTGCGATAACGGCACGGAGTATTGTGATTCATTCCGGAGTGCTTTTTTGGGGAGCCTTTCTAAGATAGTATAGAAACCAGCCACAATATGTGGGCATATTTCACCCGATTCAAACTGTTCACACTCACAGCCCACTTTTTGAAAGATGCGGCTACGGAGCAAAAATTCTACTTCATATTGCTCCTGATTATCTGCTACCTGACAAGTCCAAACTCCTTGACCTATATTGTCGGTATCCGTGACACTACCCGCCATCAATAGGGATTTGCCCTGCCCAACGACAGACTCGTCAAGCTCCCAAGCAAAAGTATCCAAACTTATTTTACACTTTAGCATTTAATTAGGTTAGTCAATAGGTTTACGGAAATTTCTAATTTTAGGTTAAATTGGACTGGCAACTTACAAAGTTAAGGTTTTTACACCAAAACATCATGAATTGCTGGTTACAGGGTTGCTATTGCTTTCGCAAAATTAAATGCCCACTAGACCAAAGTGGTCTTTATAGTTGTCACATTTGGATAATCAAACCACTCAAAAGGTAACACTAGAATTACAATAAAAAAATATCTAATTGATAACTCATTCATTTTCAGAATGATACGCCACATATTACAAGCATAATATTTTTATTTTATTCATTTTTTTGACATGTATCTTAAATACCCTTATATTTGGGGTGTTTATTCTCATAGTATGTTTGTAGTCCTGCGCCACTAATTTTTAGATGGTGCAGGATTCATACTGTATATAACACAAAAAACGCCATAAGTGCCCGTTATCTAAACAAATGAAGACGCAACCTAATTTGTGCTTTTTTCGTATAGAAAGGCACGTTATCTTTGACGTAAGTTTTCTCATAGTATGTTTTGATAGTTACTCCTACACTATAAAAAGTTATAGTGTAGGATTTTTTTATGCCCCTAGGTGAAGGATTGAGCTTACTCCGAAAAGTCGTTGTAAACTATAGCTAAAGAGTGAAGCAAAACTTTATTTTGTTCAATTGTGGAAG
>CAMZKG010000055.1 GCA_947311105.1 uncultured Saprospiraceae bacterium | reverse complement strand
TCATAAGAGCCATCATCTGGCATCTCTGCATATAATTTTGCGACACCATTTGCAGGTAGAGAGACTTTCGTAATCTGATCACAAATCATGACGGGTGGAATATCATCCACAACAACCAAGGTGATTTGTATTTCACGGATATTGCCACAATTATCAGCAACCTTGTAAGTCAAACCATCTGTGTAAACACCCACTTGTAAACCAGGAGTAGGAATTGTGCCGCCATTTGCAGTCAAACCATCTACTAAACCAACAGGAGTAATGATTGAGAATGTGCTCATATCAACTCCAGAACAATTATCTGTAACTGCAGGAGCAGGCACAAAGTCTGTAGAAGAACAATAAACTTGCCCTTGTCCATACACATTCGCGCTTACTTCCAAATAAATATCTCCAGCAGCATTCGTTTTGAATGCTCCGTTATTAGTAAAGTCAAATACGGGTGCTTCTATATCATCAACTAGGATGATTTGGTCAGATGTTTGAATATCATTTGTGCATAGATTGATCGCAATCCAGTGACGCAGAATCTTGAAAGTTCCTGCTCCACAGTGCTCAAATGTCTGTTCGGTATATTCAACATTGTATTTACAGTAAGTTCCTTCCCAGCCGACAGGCTTTCCAGAACCCGTATGACTCAAGATGAAATTACCAGTAATAGGATTTACATCAATGTCATTTTGATTGTCAGCAGTATCCCAGTCAACAATACTTGAATTAACTGCCGCAGTATCAATAATATTAGGATGTGCTGCATATTGGTCGCAAGTCCATGTGATGTCTCCAGGGAAAGTAATAAGTGGTTGAGTCACATGAATCACTTGAGTACAATAATCAGAGAACATACCATTATTGTCATAGGCTCTCCAAGTTTGGACAATGGTACGACCACCATCACAAATATTGTTCGCCGTAACTTCTTGAGAGACAAGGGTAACTGTAGGATTAGGGTCACAATTATCACTAGCCGTAGGCTCTGGTATTAAGCTCAAGTCATAGGTACAATCAACTTCGAATGTATCTGGTTGACAAGTGATGGTTGGAGCCATTTTATCCATAAAGGTAATATCGGTTGACCAGCAAGGACTAGCTGCTCCAGAAGGATCTGTTACCATTACATTCCACGAAGTACCAACAAAACTACCATTAGCAATATTGCCCATGCTTTGATTCGTACCAGGCTGGATGATATCCACAATAAATCCATTGTAACAGCCATTTCCCGTAAGGAATTGACTAGCGGTCAACACCGCTTCACAATTTTCATCCAAAGAAATTTGGATGCCGCTAACACAACCTAAAGTCGTCGGAGCTGCCTGAACTTCAAACACAAGAGAGATCGTTTCTATACAGCCTGGATCCGTAGGATCAAACGGCGTAGCCGTTCCTGCATCAAAACTAAAGGTCAAGGTGTGCATCCCTGGCGTCAACGTAGTAGGATCTAATTCCGTAACAGGGTTACCGTCAATATCAAAACTACCTGTACCTGATACACCATTAGCACTTCCGACTAATGCCGTCGGAGCTTCTGTCAAACAGAACACTTGCCCGTCATAGACACTCTCTATGGTTGGGTCTGGGTAGTAGCAGGTGCTGTGCATTGATAATTCATATCCGTGCTGGTTGGTAACGGTTATAGAATATCCAGCTCCAGAGTAGTGTAATCCCGTAATTGTATAAGTCCCAGCAGGTGCTTCGGTAGCTACGAAACCGACTCCAGAAGGACTGCCGTAAATAGATAAACCATTGACCGCAGTTACCGTCCATACTTGACCTGCAGGGCTTGTAATTTCTATTGTTTCGAAGAAATTTCTATTGCCATATGATGTACAAGCACATGGATCGGTGATTTCTGCTGAACAATCGAAAGTAGTTAGCACTAATTCCGCGATTTCATGACACCCATCTGCATTCGTAACAAATGCATAAACAGTAGTAGAAGGACTAGTGTAAGGACTGGTTAATGGATTGGTCTGATTTTGGGCATCTGCTTCACTTGCGTAAAATACTACGGTATAAGTAGCATCTCCACCGGTAATGGTAGGGATCGCATCTTCCAAGTAGAATGCAGCTTCTCCTGTGGCATTAGCACAATCGCTTATTTCCGCATTAAATACTGTAGGAAGTGGCAAAGCAGTCACCGTTACTTCTGTAGCATCACTTACACAACCCAATCCAGAAACACCCTGAATCCATACCGAAAATGGTGCGCCTAAAACAGGGACAACATCATAAGTATTTGTAGGGCCTGCCAATAGATTTGCGGAAGCACCACTTGGGTCTGCATCATAAAAATAATAGGATAGTCCGACCGTTGGAGTACCAGAAACCATTATGTTGTCAATATAAATATCTTCACTTCCTGCATTATTGAGAACACAGATTTGAATTTCTAGCGTAGTACCATTGATACCTGCTTGTGTAACTGTTGTATTGCCCCAATCACCATCATTAGGAGGCTCTGCTCCAGTGATAGTATGGAAAGCATTTCCAAGGTTATTCCAGTTGGAAATTTGAGTGGGGACACCATCAACGATATAAGTCACATCTACATAATCCGTCAATTCGTGGTCTCCCGTTTCAGAAATATCCACAGAGAAACTTATATTAGAAAAATTAGAGATATCGATGGTTTGTGTAATAAAGCACAGCTCATTATCAAGGTCTTGCGCAATTAAAGAGCCAGCTGCTGTGACAAAATAATCTGAATTGGCCGTTAAGCCTGTTACATCACCAGTTATAGACCATTGTCCATTAGAAGGGGTTGTGTTCGTTCCACATGTGCCACCAGGACAAGGTCCAACCAATCCGATATTGGATTCATCAAATGTTTCTGTAAATATCGACTGTGGAGTGGTTGGTAAGGACAAGTCGATTGTGACAGTATCTCCCGCACATGCTGAGATGTCTGCTACTGCAGGAGCAGCAGGTGAAGCGACTACTTCAACGTCCGTACTTGCCGTGTCAGCGCACGCAAATTCATTAGTACCGATTACCTGATAAGTCCCAGTCATCGCAGTAGTGACATTAGGTAGGGTCGGGTTTTGATCCGTAGAAACGAACGTGTTAGGACCAGTCCAAGCCCAAGTCATATCAGTGCCACCCGTAGCCATCAGAAGCAATGTACTGTCTTCGCACAAAGGACTATTGTTCGATGCTGCAATAACAGGGTTAGGATTGACAGTTACAGTTATCATAGTGGGTTCGCTTTCGCAAAAACCATTATCAGCTGTAATCCATATTTCTTGTGGGCTTGTTGCAACCGTAGTGCCAGGGTCATAGCTATCGACAGGCCCTGCCAAAAGATTGCCACCATTTGCTGCATCATAAAAGTTGTATTGTGTGGTTGCAGGAGCTGTAGAAGAGACTACCAAGTTGTCAAGATTGATATATTCTGAGCCTGCATTATTCATTAAACAAACCCTAATGACTAAGGTGCTTCCAGAGATGCCTGTTTGGGTAACTGTTTGACTTCCCCAGTCCGCATCATCAGGAATATCTCCAATAAAAGTATGTGAAGCATCGCCAAAATTCATCCAATTTGTGATAGTAGTAGGTACACCATCCACTATATAGGTTACATCCACATAGTCTTCAGGTTCTAAATCTCCAGCATCAATGACATCAATTGAAAATCCTACGTCTGTCATTCCAGCGATATTGATTGCTTGGCTTTCAAAACAGATTTCAGCATCTACATCCCTTGCAGAAAGTACACCATTGACAACATGAAAAAAGTCAGATGTAGCCGTTAACCCACTCACATCACCTGTGATTGTCCACTGTCCATTGGATGCTGGCGTAGTGGTTGGTGGGGTAGTAGCCCCAGTGCCGGTGACACCTGCGCCATCTTCATCAAAGGTTTCTGTAAAAATAGTTGTGGTTACTGGGCCACCACCTGCAAAAGTGATATTGGTAGAGCCACCTTCACAAACAGTAATATCCGCTACAACAGGTGCCGCTGGCAGAGCCAATACTTCAATGGTAGCAGTGGTCGAAGCAGTACATCCTGTGGTAGCGTTAGTGTAGCTGTAAGTAATGGTTTGTACGCCAACACCAGCAGTTGCGGGGTCGAAGTTACCATTTGTTACGCCAGTCCCAGAGTACGTACCCCCAGCAGGATTACCACCGCTTAGAGCAAAGGCAGAAGCATCGACACAGACTGGAGTGAAATCCGATAATGTTACCGTAGGACTTGGATTGACAACAATATTAGCAGAGTCAATATTGGTACATCCATTGCCGTCAGTATATTCATAATAAATCTTGTAAGTACCATCAGTCGATGCTGAAAATATAGTACCATTCACATTGTTACCAGTAAATGTACCACCAGCTGGTGTGCCGGACAAAGTCACGTCAGTATTAATACAAGTAGGATTGTAAGTGCCAGCATCAACGGTAGGCAGCTCATTAACAGTCACCGTAAATGACACTGGGTCACTTTGACATCCGTTTGGTGTTGGTACAGTCACCCAATATGTTTGTGGACTAATTGCCGTGGTTGTTGTTGGAGTGTAAGACGTAACTTGTTGTGCTACAGGTGTTGGCGCCCCTACAGTTGGGTCACTGTCCCAAAAGTTATAGACTACTGAAGTGCTTGGTGTACCTGTAACGGTCACATTATCAATTAGGATATTTTCAGAGCCAGAATTGTTCAAAGCACAAATAGTGATAATCATGGTGTTTCCTGAAAGTCCAGCTTGAGTTACGGTTGTGTTGCCCCAATCGTTGTCATCACTAGCTCCCCCAAGTGCCAAATCTCCAATCAAGGTGTGGGTAGAACTTCCCGCACTCATCCAATTCGTTATAATAGTTTCTACTCCATCTATGGTGTATTTTACATCCACATAATCAGCCGCTTCGTGATCGCCTGTTTCAGAAATGTCAATTGAAATGGAAATATTGGTGAGACCGCTAATGTTTATAGCTGCCGTTTGAAAGCAAACTTCTGCATCTAAATCTCTCGCAACCAATGAGCCGCCAATAGTTTGCATATAATCAGTCGTTGCTGTTAGACCTGTTAAATCACCATTAATTAACCATGAACCATCAGCTGATGGAGTGACTGTTGCAGGCTGGGGACCGACAGCTCCTTCTCCATCTGTGTCGAAAGTTTGAGAATATAAAGTTTGATTTGTACCAGCTCCACCACTAGTGGGTGTCACTACGGGCATGTCATCTCCATCACAAATGACTATATCTGCTATTGCATTAGGTGCGTCTGCTACTTCTAAGACTTCTATATCTGTTGTTGCGGAAGCGGAACAACCTGTAGTTGGGTCGGTATAGGAATAGGTGATTGTATGAAAACCAACGCCCGCAGTGGCAGGGTTAAAATCATAGCTTGTACCAGTTGCCGAAACACCTGGTCCTGTAAAGGTGCCCCCTGACGGGCTACCGCCAGCAAGATTAATGATTGGAGCGTTTAGACAAGGTAAGCCATACCCACCAGCTGATACCGTGGGGGCAGCGATGACCGTTATCATGATACTGTTCGTACTTTCACATCCTGTAACTGGAAGCTCATACGTATAAGTAACCATGTAGGTTCCTGGGCCAGCAGCATTTACATCAAATATTCCCGATAGAGAAACGTGCTGCCCTGTAAATACACCACCTGTAGGATTGCCTACTAATTGGAAGCTGCCAGAGTTTTCACAAACGGATGTGTCTGGTGTGGTAATCGTTACAACGGGTAAAGGATTGACAGTAAAAATGACACTATCAATCGCTGTACACCCACCTGGCGCCGTGGTTGTCAAATAATAAACCCCAGAATGAGCGGTTGTCGCATTGGGGATAGTTGGATTTGGCACATTAGATGTAAATCCTAAAGGTCCACTCCAAGCCCAAGTTACGTTAGGAGTTGCTACGGTATCCACTAAGGTGATGGTTTCTTCTTCACAAATTGGTGAATTTGATGAAAACCCGATAGGCGGACTATCATAAGCTGAACACCCATTCAGTGGTATATTATTCTGCGTAAGTATACAAGTGGTATCATCAACATCTATGATTAGTATGGTTTCAGAAGCACCCAATAGTGGGTTGATAGGTGTGTTGATGATGCCACTACCATAAGGAAAAGGCCCATAAGTGTTTCCGCTAATTTTGACATTATATTGATTAGAAGGACCAGCCCCTGAGTTGGTAAGGTTGAGCTCAAGAGCGAGTACATCGTCAGAGTTGCATTCTGTGCCCATGTCATCACATGGTACACCTAATGTGCCAGTAATATTACAAGCTCCAACGGAGCAAGAAGCAGGAGCCATTCCAGCATTGTTTTCCACAAGGATACATGCTGCATCTGCTGCAAATTGTGCTTCTACGCTAAAGCTTTTGTCCGCAAGGTCAACAGTGCTTGCTAATAATCCAGTCGCTGTCACAGATGAGTTGGCAGGGTCAAAACTTACTGGGTGGGCACTAATTTGACCACCATTCGCATCGTACAACCTTATCAAAAGACTGTCATATTGTGGTGGATTGCTATACGTTACGGTGATATCATAAGTAAAAGTATCATCATTTGGGTCTGTTGTACCATTATTGTCGCAGGAAGAGATATTGCTGATAGCAATAGCGGTGATACTGCAAGCAGGCACGGAATAGTTTGCACTTCCAGGAGTGTCATCTGCTAGGCTTTGCCAGCTAGTGCCATCCCATGCAATAGAATACCCCGCTGGGGTAGATGAGCCTTCACTTACACCTACATCCGTACTGGATTGTCCATTGGCTGCACCAGTTACACCTGTTACTGTTCCTTCATAAGAGATGAATTGAATCAGGGTGCCTGAGTTGCTCAGGGCAATCCCACTACTACTGTTATAAATGGAAGAAGGATTCCACACGTAGTAAGTGCCATCAGTATCTGTGGTAGCGGTAAAATTATCCAACGTCTCCGTGCGATAAATTGTCCCATCTCCCTTATACAAATCAACCTGCCAAAGTGACAAGTCTGCTGGTTGCGGATCGGGTAAATAAATTTCGACAAACTCACCTACATCACCACCAGAATTGTCATAGTGAAATTCATTGATGTTTTGCGCCTGCAAAGGCGAAGTAGATAAGAAAATTAGGATATTGACTAGGAAAAAGCCAATAATGGAAGTAAAAACTTTCATGGATTAGGAAGTTTAATTTGATGGATGGAATGAAAACCTGCGATTTGTTTAGACGTTATTCGACCGAAGCAAAATGAATTACTTCTAAAAAAGAAACTAGCACATACACGAAAAACAGCCCATAGCAGAACGCTATGGTCAAGATGAATTAGACTAAGTCTGTTGTTCATGGTTCGTAATTTGTTAGTTTACAAACCGGTCGTTGGGAAACGATAATTAATTGTCGCAACAAATGTAAGGTTATAACAGGAGTTCTGGCTTTTTATCAATATTAAAAAATGGTTAAGAACGGTAAAATACCATAAATTTGGTAGGGGGAAAAATAAAGCCCACCTATACAAGATAGATGAGCTTTATTTAAATGTTTTTACTACAAAGTATAGGTTATTCTATAAAAAGCATTCTTCTTGTGGAGACACTTTTTGCTGTTTGCAACTGATAGAATAATATTCCCGTTTCTCTCAACTCTGACTTTTGGATAGTTACTTGATTTTGACCTTTCGGAAAATCCTTCGTTATCTGATGGACTAATCTGCCCGAAGCATCGAATATACTTAAAGTAGCCGATGTCGCTTCTGGAAGAATAAATCCAATAATTGTTTGATGACTAAATGGATTAGGTCGGTTTTGTTGTAAAACTACTTCATCACTTTCAATCATCTTCTCTACCCCAAGTTCTACTTGCTTGTTGCTAGTCGCTGTTGGGTTAGAGTTAGACAGCTTTCCTTGCCAAATAGCCAAGTGTGCTAGACCAATAGTTGGGCAATTCGGATCTCCTCTACGATAAAAGACAAACTGGTCATAATCGACAGGATAAGGAAGCACAATTGCATTCGTATCACCATAAGCATCACTAAAACTATGAAAAATATCAATTTCATCGGTTTGATTAACTTTTATGGCTAATCTGCTAAACGGATCTGGGATGACTGTAAAGGGACTAGTGTAGTCGGCCATTGCTTCCGAGTAGGTTTGGGTAAAGCCGTTGTCCGTATAGATATCGTTGGGGTCATTCACAATGAGTTCCATTGGCGCACTTTCGCAGTCTCCAATAGTGCCCGTAGTAATCCAAAATACATCTGTTGGTGCAAAAGTGTAGCTACTTACTCCTGCTGCAATTAAATTGGCATTACCAGAAGTAGGGTCTGCGTCATAAAAATTGTACATATTCGGAGCAAAGTCAATGGTAAAACCCGTTGTCGGTATCACTAAGTCAAAACATGGCGTTTCGTTGGCTACTTGAGCATTCACTTGGACATAAATGGATGCCGTTGAAGAGCAAGCAGAATTTGTGCTTGCTGTAACTTCATAAACACCACTATTCGCACTAGTTACAGAATTGATTGTTGGATTTTGCTCTGTAGAAGTAAATCCATTAGGTCCTGTCCAAGACCAACTAGTAGCGACACCTGAAGTCTCATTCAATGTCAAATCTTGACTGGTGCAAGGCATCGTGTCACTAACCGTAATTCCTGCTACAGGAATTGCTCCGACAGTAACCACGACAGGAGTTGCTTCACTTTCACAATTGTCGTTTTGGTTGGTTACCCAAATTGTCTGCGGGCTTGTAGCCGGTGTAGTCATTGGGTCATACGAAGCAACAGGCCCTGCAAGAATATTGGCATTGCCATTAGTAGGGTCGGCATCGTAGAAGTAATATTGTGGACTTGGCTGGTAGCTGACCACTACATTATCCAAATTGATATATTCTGAACTAGCCGAAGTTCTTACACAAATTTTAATAATTAGACTGTTGCCCGAAATACCCGAAACATCAACCGTTGTAGCGCCCCAATCGCCATCATTTGCCCCATTTTTTCCTGTAAGGGTATGCTTGTAATTACCTTGACCTTGCCAATTGGTGATTTTTGTGGCAACACCATCGATGTAATAAATAACATCGGCATAGTCACTCGGCTCTAAATCTCCATATTCAGAAATATCAATGCTGAATCCTACGTCTTGTTTACCTGAGATGTCAATGGTCTCACTGACAAAGCAAACTTTTCTTTTAGGATTCCTTGCGGAAAGACTATGATTAGTGACCTTGAAATAACGATTAGGGTTGGTTAGCTTGGAGTAATTTCCCGTGATAGACCATTGTCCATTAGTGGGCGGTGTATATACTGGTCCTGGGCCTGTGATACCCACTCCATTCTCATCAAATTGCTCTGTCCAGAAAACGACTCTATCAGGAGTAGAGCCCGAAGGAGAAATTTCAGTATTTCCATCTCCACAAACTGTAATGTCAGCAGCAACAGGGCTAGACGGAGTATCAAAGATACTAATCGCTATACTTGCAGAGCTAGAACAGCCCATAGGACTTGTTACCGTTACACTATAATCACCTGATTCTATTGGAGTTATATTCTGAATACTAATATTTTGATCGGTAGAAGTAAATCCATTCGGACCAGTCCAAGCCCAAGTTAGATTCTCGTTATTAGTTGTTGCTGTAATGTTTAAAGTTGATCCTTCGCAGATTGGACTATTTGATGAAAGTTGAATCTGTGGCATAGGGGATACTTCAACCACTACAGGAGTCGCATTAGTTTCGCACCCATTGGCGTTTTGTTGTGTGACCCAGATGGTTTGTGGACTATTTTGGGAGGTAGTCATTGGGTCATAGGAAGTGACGGGACCAGCTAATAAATTGGCATTTCCAAGTGCTGGATCAGCATCATAAAAATAGTATGTAGGGGGTACAGGAGTATGCGTAACCACAATGTTATCAATGTTGATATACTCACCACCAGCGTTATTTTTAACACAAATTTGGAGTATCAAGCTATTTCCAGATAATCCATCCATGTTTACGACCGTAGAGCCCCAGTCATCGTCGTTAGCGCCATTTTTTCCCGTAAGGGTATGGTTGCTATTACCTTGGCCTTCCCAGTTTGTGATTTTTGTGGAAACACCATCAATGATATAGATAACATCCACAAAATCAGTGGGTTCTAGATCGCCATTCTCCCAAATATCCACGCTAAAAGCAACATTCTGTTTGCCAGAGATGTCGATAGGTTGAGATTCAAAGCAAAGTTTTTTCTTTGTGGCGCGTCCTGTCAGGCTATGGGCTGTCACTTTGTAGTATTTCCACCAACTATTTAGGTTGGAGAAATTTCCAGAAATCTCCCATTGCCCATTACTTGGTGGAGTATATGCCTGGTTAGGTCCTGTTACACCTACGCCATTCTCATTAAAGTTTTCAGTCCAAATAGTACCTGGCTCAGGTACATTCCCAGGCGCTATCTCGGTGCTACTTCCTTCACAGACACTAATATTTGGAATTGAAGGAGCAATCCCAGCCGTTGTGATAACCTGAATAGTTGTCGTGCCGACCACTGGATTGCCTGTACAATCATCGAGTACGGTATATAGAATCTCATGAGTCCCAGAACCCGCTAGACTAGGATCAAATATATTGTTAATTACACCCACTCCAGAGAAGGTGCCACCAGCTGGGCTGCCCATCAATTGGATAGGTGCTTCATTGGGGCAGAGACTTGGGTAAGTGCCTGCATCTACATTAGTAAGGGCGGGGGTGACTTCTACATCAACGGTTGCGACTTCGGTACAACCATAATAATTGGTCATTGTCACGGAGTAAGTACCCGTATTGGCCGTTGTGGCTTGCGAAATTACTGGTTCTACTGCTGTGGATGTAAATCCATCAGGCCCTTCCCACTCATAGGTGATCCCTAGACCTTCTTCACGTATAAAAACAATAGACTCGCCTTCACATACAGGCGAATTACTAGAGTAGCTATGTGGAAATGACGGACAAGTCGAGCATGGTTGACTAAGTGCTACTTTGGTTATCGTACAATTAGGATTGTCCACATCAGAAAAAACAACGTCAAAAGGTTGACCATTTGACGGCATTCCGTCTATTTGACCACCTTGTCCGTACGTAAAAGGGCCATAGGTTTGACCCAGAATGGTGATGTTAAATTGATTAGATGCTCCTGCATCAGGATTTTGAACATAATCGTATATCAACGAAAATAGATCATCTGTTGGATCTGCAAAGGTATAATTGTGAAAACAAACACCGTTATGAATTGACGCAGTGAGCGAACAGGGAGTCGATGGGGTAGGCGAACCAAAACTACTACTTGTTCCTGTGACCCCCCAAAAGGATGTTTCTTGGGTATTGGTATGTATTGTTTGTTGTAGCTCAAGTTGCTGAGCAAAAGAAAAGTGAGAAGCACTCAAAATGGTGATGATGAGCAATAATAGGTGCTTCAGATAAAGGTACTGTCGTTCCATTAGTTTATCTTTTTAGATGTTAAAAAATAATGGTCATTCGGGGTGCGAAGACATTAAAGTATTATGGTTAATATTTGTGCGATGGGATAAAAATCATTGTCTCTGGGAACAAAGGTAAAAAATAATCTTTTACCAATATGCAAGTTGAGAATATATTGTTCTAGCAAAATACATATTTTTAATATTTTTTTTATGCGTTTTGGTTTTCTGTAATATAAAATATTGATTATAGTATCTTTATATATCTAAAGTTTGTGGATTAGAGACTTGACAATTTTATATTTTTTTGACATTTCCCTACGAAATAGGGCCAACTATTCTTTGATGCCATTTCTTTGCTGCATTTGTTGTTCTTTGTTGCTTCCTTTACAAATCCAATAATAATGTGCAACTTTGCATCCTAAAATAGGAAGATGAATTTAGACCCAACAGATTTATTGGAAAAACTAGAATACGATAAGGTGCGGGAGTTGCTTGCGCTAAAATGCTATGGTGATGCAGGCATCAAATGGTGCAAAGAACTAAATCCGTCCGTTGATTATGATGATATTCTATTGGGTTTGGCGGAAGTGGATGCTTATAAGTTGGGGATGGAGCAAAATCATCTGTTGGCTCTGTCTTCCTATGAAATGGCGGATGATGCTTTGGAGATGTTGGAGATAAAATCCTATGTCCTTTCCATCGATGACTTTCGTAAAATTACAAATACCCTGCGGATTATTGATGGAGTTTTAAAGTATTTTAATCGGGAGCGAAAAGAAGAATATAGCGTCCTTTGGGATATTGTCAAAGACTTAAATTTTGATGCTATTCTTTTAAGAGATATCGATAGAGTCATTGATAATGAAGGAGTTATACGTCATGACGCGTCACCGGAGTTGTTGGCAATTCATCACAGAAAGGAAGCCAAAGAATTGGAATTGGCACGAGCTTTCCGAAAGGAAATAGCCACACAAAGAAAAAGTGGACATTTAGCGGATTCCATCGAAAGTTATAGAAATGGACGTCGGGTTTTGGCGGTGCCTGCTGAGCACAAACGAAAAGTGCGGGGCATCATTCATGATGAATCAGCTACGGGGCGGACGGTTTATATTGAGCCTGAAGCTGCGATTTTAGTCAATAATGATATTGCCGATTTGATGGCGCAACGCAAGCAGGAAATCTATCGCTTACTAGAAGCGTTGAGTGCTCGCTTGCGCGAAATAATTCCTGATATCATGCAATATCAAATTGTCATCACTCGATTAGATGTGATTCAGGCGAAGGCGTCGCTTGCGCTAAATATGGACGCCGTCAAACCTATTGTAAAAAATAAACCTTTGTTGGGGATTATTCAAGGTTTACACCCTTTGCTGTATCTCAAAAATAAAGCTCTCAATAAAAAAACGGTAGCTTTTGATTTGGCTTTGCATGGACAAAATCGAATTTTGGTCATTTCTGGGCCGAATGCCGGTGGTAAATCCATCACCATGAAAGCCGTGGGATTAATGCAGCTAATGGTTCAATCTTCCTTGTTAGTTCCTGTCGATAAGGTGTCAGAATTTGGCGTTTTTCGCAAGATTTTCACGGATATCGGCGACCAACAATCCATTGAAGATGATTTGAGTACCTATAGCTCCCGATTGCGCAATATGAATAATTTTATCCGAAAGGCAGATAAACAGACCTTGGTCTTGATTGATGAGTTTGGCTCGGGGACTGATCCCAAAATTGGGGGCGCGATTGCCGAGTCCTTGCTACGTGCTTTTAACCACCAAAAAGTCATGGGCGTCATTACCACCCATTATCCCAACTTGAAAATTTATGCCTTCCGTAATCGGGGTATCCTGAACGGTGCGATGGTCTTTGATAAAGAAAATCTTGCGCCCACTTATCGCCTGAAAATTGGACAACCAGGCAGCTCCTATGCCTTCGAAATTGCCAAATCCAGCGGGCTTAGTGACGATATCTTAAAATATGCCCGAAAAAGAACAGGAAAAAATGAACGGGAAACGGATGATTTGTTGATTGCCTTGCAACGCGATAAACTGGAAGTAGAAGAAAAATTAGCCGCCTTAAATGCAAAAGAAAAGGAAATCGACATCTTGGTCAAATCTTATAGCAATATGAAGGGCGATTTGGATTATAAACGGCGAAAAATTAAACTCGAAGCCAAAGAAAAGGATTTGCAAGTAGCGGGCAAGGCGGATAGAGAACTCCAAGCACTTATTCGACAGCTCCGAGAAGAAAAAAATATCCAAAAGGCTAAGAAAATTGCGGAAAAAATCAAGCAAGAACGCAAAGAAATTGCCACTGAAGTAGGTCAATTGAATGACGAAATTTTTAAAGCTACCGAAACTCAAGTCGAAATCGCTAAATTGGAGATAGGGGGCTATGCTAAATTTCGCGCAAGCGGCGCCACAGGTATCATCGAAGAAATTCGGGGCAAAAAAGCCGTTTTGTTGATTGGGGAAATGCAAGTGACTGCCAAATTAGCCGACTTGGTCGCTGTACCGAACCCTTCGTTACCGACCATCAATCGTATTCGCAAAGATTTAGTGGCAAGAGATGGCCAATTTGAATCTAAAATTGATTTAAGGGGGATGACCATCCACGATGCTTTATTTACATTGGAAAAGTTTGTCGATAACGCTATTTTAAAAGACACACCTGTATTGCGTATTTTGCACGGTAAAGGCACTGGTGCTCTTCGCAAGGCTGTTCGTCAAAAATTAAAGGAGTACGGCACAATGTTGGTTAATATTTATCATCCTGCCGAAGAATTGGGCGGTAACGGAATTACAATGGTGGAATTATAAGTCTCGGACAAGCTCCTTTTAGTTAATTTTTCTAGGCGCCGTTATTCGAGTTAAAGATGCTTGACAATTATAAAAAAAGAACTTACCTTTGGGGCATGATGTACGCAAAGCAAAACTTTTTTAGCTTTTATTTTTACTTTAGACTAAACAACTAAAGGGGCTTTGCGTATGATATACCAATTTACAAATGAAAATGAATAAGCTCCAATTTGGAGCTTTTTTTTTGTCCAAACTCAAGCAATGACACCGAAAAAGATAATTATTCAAGGCTTTCCTGGCGCTTTTCATGAAGAAGCCGCCATCAAGTATTTTGGGCATGAATTGCAGATTATTCCTGCTACTACCTTTCGAGAATTAGCCGAAAAATTGGATAATGGGGATATGGATACTCAAGCAATTATGGCAATTGAGAACTCGATAGCGGGTAGCTTATTGCAAAATTATCGAATCCTTAGAGAATACGGTTTTGTTATTTGCGGTGAAGTCTATCTTCGAATTCGTCATAATCTGATGGCATTGCCCGGACAAACAGCTGACGACTTGGTCGAAGTAAGGTCGCATCCTATGGCGATTAATCAATGTCTTACTTATTTTAGGAATTATCCGGAGTTGACCTTGGTGGAATCCGATGATACGGCCTTGAGTGCTAAAGAAATTGCTACAAAAGGATTGAAGGGAATTGGCGGAGTGGCTAGTGTCCGTGCTGCCGAGATTTATGGTTTAGAGATTTTGGCGGCAGGTATCGAAACGAGCCCACACAATTATACGCGTTTCTTCTTGATTAGCAAAAAGAAACCGATAGAGTTGACGACACTAAAAGGGGATAAAGCTTCTATTTATTTAAGGGTCAAAGATGAGCCGGGGCAGTTGCTTCGAGTGTTGCAAATTCTTAGCAGAGCGAATATGAATTTGAGTAAATTACAATCCTTTCCTGTCTTGGGAAAGGTCGGAGAATATTATTTCTATTTGGATATTGAGTTTGATAAGGTGGAATCCTTTTTGGCTGTCTATAAAGAGATGGAGTCCAAGACGCTGGAAATACAGATATTAGGTGTTTACAAAAAAGCGAGTATATGATTATCAAGACAGCAAGTAGGATAGGGGAAGTGAAAGAGTATTATTTTTCCCGAAAATTGCGAGAGATTGCAGAGATGAATGCCAAGGGGGATGATGTGATAAACCTTGGTATTGGGAGTCCTGATTTACATCCCGATGATGAAGTTATTGAAGTATTAAATACTTCAAGTAAGCTTTCACAATCCGCTCAATATCAATCATATAAAGGCATTATTTCATTGCGTGTTGCTTTCGCAAAATGGTACCAAAAGTGGTATGATGTGGAATTAAACCCTGAAACCGAAATTTTACCGTTACTCGGTTCTAAAGAAGGGATTATGCACTTAAGCATGGCTTTTTTGGAGCCTGGCGACGAAGTATTAGTACCTAATCCGGGATATCCTACCTACAAAGCTGCTGCGCAGTTGGCTGGCGCTAAAGTACTAGAATATCCTTTGTCCGAAACCAATAATTGGCTACCTGATTTGGACTTTCTAAAAATGTTTTCGCTCCGTAGAGTGAAGATGATGTGGATTAATTATCCACACATGCCGACTGGAGCTCCAATGGATTTAGAACGTTTGAAGGAGTTAGTGGATTTTGCGAAAGCAGAAAATATATTACTGTGTCATGATAATCCTTATTCTTTTATTTTGAATGACCAGCCGACAAGTATTTTTAATATTAAAGGAGCCAGAGATGTTGCCGTAGAGCTCAATAGTTTGAGTAAATCACATAATATGGCAGGATTTAGGGTAGGGGTTTTGACTGGCGGCAAAGACTATATTGATGCGGTAATGCGCTTTAAGACGAATATGGATTCTGGGATGTATTTGCCGATTCAAAAGGCGGCTATTGCGGCTCTAGGCTTGGATGCCAATTGGTATGAAAATTTGAATAGTATCTACAAAAAACGTCGTAAAAAAATATGGGAGATTTTTGATTATTTGGATTGTACTTATTCCGAAGAAAGTGTGGGGTTATTTGTCTGGGCGAAGATTCCGGATACTTACGAGCATGCGGAAATCCTTGCGGAAAAAATACTTCAAGAATGTAAGGTCTTTATGACACCAGGTAGTGTCTTTGGGGCGAATGGGGAGCGTTATTTGCGTATTTCTTTGACATCTCCTGTATCCACTTTTGAAAAGGCTTTGGGACGGATGAAAAATAAATTGACATGAAAATATCCATTATTGGGTTGGGGCTTCAGGGTGGTTCTATCGGACTAAAACTTCGAGAAAAGGGGCATTATGTCATCGGTCAGGATTACTTGCCTTTACACGAAAAATGGGCGCTTGAATTAGGCCTGGTGGATGAGATTATGCCTTTTGCGCAAGCTGTCAAAGAATCTGATGTTTGCTTCTTGGCGATGCCCGTAAATTATATAGAATCTACTTTAATTAAAGTGTTAGATTTGGTTGACACCCAACAAGTTGTGACGGATACTGGCTCTACAAAAGAGAAGATAGGTCAGGCCGTTAAAAATCATCCGATGCGTCATCGCTATGTGGCTGGGCACCCTTTGGCAGGTACGGAATTTTCGGGGCCGAAGGCAGCTTTTTCGACACTATTTGAAGGAAAGAAAAATTTAGTTTGTGATATTGACCTTTCGGACAAAAACGCAGTTAAAACTATCCAAAAATTGAATACAGACCTAGGAATGAAAACCGTGTTTATGGACTCCGCAAAGCATGATAAACACCTGGCGTATGTGTCTCATTTGTCCCATGTGAGTTCTTTTATGTTGGGGTTGACGGTTTTGGATATTGAGCGGGATGAACAACAAATATTTGAATTGGCTGGAACGGGGTTTGGATCGACGGTGCGGCTGGCTAAAAGCTCACCCGAAACTTGGGCGCCTATTTTTGAACGCAATCAAAAACATTTGTCTGATGCCTTAGGCGAGTATATTGCGCACTTGACAATGTTTAAAAAGTATATGGACACAGGAAACTTAGATGAGCTAAAAGGAGCGATGTCTAGGGCGAATGAAATTAAGCGTGTATTGGATAATACGCCACCAAACACTTCTTCTAATAAATAATCGAACTTCAAAATGTAAAATGATGAATCAACAGACAAAAAATCGAACGAATTGGTTGGACCTAAACGGTCAAAAATTAGTAATTAGTGGCCCTTGCTCGGCAGAAAGTGAAGAGCAGATTTTAGAGACAGCCCGTGCCTTGGCGCAAGGGGGGAAGGTGCATTATTTTCGGGCTGGTGTTTGGAAGCCGCGGACCATGCCTGGTTGTTTTGAAGGTATCGGAAAGCTGGCTTTGCAATGGCTGAAAAAGGCCAAAGAAGAAACGGGCATGAAAATTACCGTGGAAGTGGCTACGCCACAACATGTGTATGAAGCCATCAAAGCTGGTGTAGATGTGCTTTGGATCGGAGCACGCACGACCGTCAATCCTTTTGCGGTGCAAGATATAGCGGATGCGGTCGAAGGGATGGATATTCCTATTTTTATAAAAAATCCCATTAATCCTGATATCAAGCTTTGGATGGGGGCGATTGAGCGTTTCCGAAAGGCTGGTATCACACGGATCGGATTGGTGCATCGGGGGTTTTCGTATTTAGGGGAGACCAAGTACAGGAATCGTCCTATGTGGCAAATTCCTATCGAAATGATGATAACTTACCCTGATTTGCCGATGATATGTGACCCTAGCCATATCTGTGGTAATCGGACGATGTTGGCTGAAGTGGCGCAAAAGGCTATTGATTTGAATTTTGATGGTGTGATGCTTGAGTCTCACCCAAATCCTGACAAGGCGTGGAGTGATGCTAAACAACAGGTCAAACCAGAGCGATTACTGGAAATCATCGATCAATTAGTTTTGAGAGAAGCTCGACAGGATGATGAGTTGATTCAGAATAATTTGGAATTATTGCGTGGTGAGATTGATGAAATAGATAGCGATTTATTAGCCATTTTAGGCAAGCGTATGGAAGTCGCCAAGCGGATTGGCTATTTTAAAAAGGAACGAAATATTACGATTTTACAGCAGCAGCGGTGGGAAGAAATCGTACAGCGTTTTATAGATATTGGCATGGAAAATGGCCTAAGCAAAGAGTTTTCTGTCAGATTGATAACAGCGATTCATGACGAAAGTATCAATAATCAAGAAACGATTTTTAATGAAACCGAATGATTTGTTGGCAGGATGTTGATTAAACCGATAAAAAAAAACAAAAAAACATATCCTACAAGGTTAAAATTGCCTAACTTGCCCGTTCAAATAAAAAATTGCAAAGAATTATGGAAGCATACATCGTCAAGGCCTATAGAACCGCAGTAGGAAAAGCCAAAAAAGGGAGTTTTAAGAATTATCGTTCGGATGATTTGGCCATTAAGGTGATTCAACATATAGCCAATGATACTCCGCAGCTTGACCCTTCGTTGGTTGATGATGTTTTTGTAGGTTGTGCTAATCCAGAAGGGGAGCAAGGACTCCAGATGGGGCGCCAAATCTCCCTTCGTGCCTTAGGGCAAGATGTGTCTGGCGTAACGGTAAATCGTTATTGCGCTTCGGGATTAGAGACGATAGCTATGGCTGTGGGCAAAATCAAGGCAGGTATGGGGCATATTTTTGTAGCTGGTGGTGCGGAGAGTATGAGTATGATCCCTATGGCTGGCTATAAGTTTGCGCCTAGTTATGAAGTAGCGACGACCAATCCAGACTATATTGTAAGTATGGGCGTAACAGCCGAAGCGGTTGCCCGCAAATATGGAATCACGCGGGAAATGTCTGATGAATTTGCCGTAAGGTCTCATCAAAGAGCTGCCAACGCCATTGATACTGGACGTTTTAAAAGTCAAATTGTCCCTGTCACCGTCAAAGAAGTATGGGTAGAAAATGGAGTGCGCAAAGAACGTGAGTTTGTGATGGATACTGATGAAGGTGTCAGACGCGGCACATCTATGGAAGGTTTGGCTAGGCTTAGACCTGTTTTTGCCAAAAATGGCGTTGCTACCGCAGGTAATTCTTCGCAGACATCAGACGGCGCAGCTTTTACGCTTGTTATGAGTGAAGAAATGGTCAAACAATTGAATGTAGAGCCTATCGCAAGACTGGTTACTTCGGCAGTTGCGGGTGTTGACCCGTTGTACATGGGCATAGGGCCTATCGCTGCCGTGCCCAAAGCGCTCAAGCAAGCAGGAATGAAGCTAAATGATATCGACTTGTTTGAACTCAATGAAGCTTTCGCAACCCAATCCCTTGCGGTAATAAATGAACTTGGATTGGATCCTAATATCGTCAATGTCAATGGTGGAGCGATTGCTCTTGGGCACCCCTTAGGTTGTACTGGCGCAAAATTAACCACCCAAATCATCAATGAACTTCGTATGCGCGACAAGAAATATGGAATTGTTACCGCTTGCGTTGGGGGCGGTCAAGGTATTGCTGGGATCATTGAGCTTTTGTAAAAGGCGAAATTTCGGGGCGGCGGCTTATCTCAGGCTTGTACAAAGGCAACGCTGGACAACACCAAGAACTGCCAAACAACCAAAGAATCCCCAACAAAACCGTTGGCTTGAGCACTCAACCCCCAAATTTGACTAACACTGGTTCCGTTTTTTTTGAGCCTTTACCAAATTTGGCCCCGCCAGCGGGGCACATACACGGTGCGTTCTGCGACATACACTCACGACATACACTCAAGAAACAGGCACTGCATCCGTAATTAACAGCCAACGAGCCGCCGAATAACCATCCCGCACGCTCTCCAGCACCCACACGGAACCATCTCCCCGCTGGCGGGGTCAAATTTGCCGAGAGCCCCAAAAAGGGGAAAAAGGTCAGTCAAATTTGGGGGTGGACACACCAAGAACAACCAAAGAATCTTCAACAAAACCGCTGGCGGGTGTACTAATTCTTAAACTTAAAATTATAAGAAATCGTCCCACACTGCTTGCTAGGCCCGCCTTTGGTAAACTTAAAACCTTTAGCATTTCTTTTTGCGATGGCGATTAATTTGGCATTAGTGGTATTAGATCCTTTCTGAGTAAATTCGGCCGAAATCACACGTCCAGAGCTATTAACACAAACTTTAATGGTCACACGTCCAGATTTATTGGTTGTATTACGCATTTTAGGAGTACCCAAAACACCACGGTCACCAAGTCCGCCACCAACTTTACCGCCCCCAAAACCTACTTTGGTGGCATTCGGGTCTCCATTAGGAAGCCCTTGGCTACCGGGTTTTCCTGTATTACCTTGCCCTTTACCTTTGTTATGGCTAAAAACGCCCCCTAGCTTATCCTTAGCGGCTTTTAGATCAGCCGCTTTTTTGGCAGCCGCTGCAGCCGCCGCTTTTTTCTTTTCTTCCGCCTGCTTTCTTTTTCTGGCTTCTTCAGCCGCTTTGGCATCGGCTTCCGCCTTTTGGCGTCTTTTTTGTTCAGCTTTTTGTTTTTTGCGGGCGATTTCTGCTTTTTCGGAAGAAGTTAATACTTTCTTTTCGGGTTTAGTGACCTTTTTAGGCTTGGTGGGTGTTTTGACAGGCTCTGGCTCAGGGTCAGGCTGTGTTTCTTCGACTACTTCTTCGACTACTTCTGTTTCTGTTGTGGTCGGTGGAGTTGGATCCATCAAATCAGGATCTTCGTCTTGCGTAACAGGACGGTCATCCCCTTGCCCAATATCCGGCTCGCCAAAAGAGACCATGACTCCTTCTTGACCTGGTGGTGGAGTAGGGTAGGTCAAAAATGGCATTATCAACAAAATAATAATCCCCAAGTGAATCACTCCACTAACGACTTTGCTTCGTTGTTTATCTTTTTCTTGAATATCACTCATGGCTCAAATATTATGAATTTTGGTCAATATAGATACGGTTAAGACTCCTAAATGGTTGATTTTGGTGGGTAAGCCCCCCGAATTATAGGATTATTAACAAACTCAGTCGGTTTCCGCAGCCATTATGGTTTGAATATGGTATTGCATGGCAAGGCTCATCACTGCTACAACGCTTTCCACTGGGGCATTCTTATCTGGGGCTATGGTAATTAGTGGTTTTCGCTTTCGCGAAAGCCTTTGCAACTTCTTGGAAATACGGCTCAAAGTGACTCTAGAGCCATCATAACGATAGGAGCCCCGACCAGAAATCGTAATCTCCGGTACTTTACTGTCATCAGTAGAAACTGCAGTACTTTCGTGACCAGGAAGTTTTAGATTCAAGGCGTTAGGCGTCACCAAGCTAGAAGTCAGCATAAAGAAAATAAGCAACAGGAAGATAATATCCGTCAGAGACGACATGCTGAAAGTAGGTTCTATTTTTGATCTTTTCTTTAGTCCCATGGTGGTTATTTTGACACTTCTTTGGTAGCGATAATAGCGCGCATTTTTAGGGCATTGGCTACTTCCATCACCTTCATCACTTTTTTAAATGGGACGCCTTTTTCGGCAGCAATAGTAATGGTTGCCCCCTTTTTATCTGTTTGGGCACGCAAAGCAGTCCTTACCTTGCTTTTTAATTGAGAAGACTTGATTTTTTGCCCATTAAATTCCCAAGTATTGTCTTTTTTGATGCCCACCGTGATATTAACGGGTGCCACCGTCTTAGAATCACTTTCCGGAAGGTCATATTTGTCCACTTTTACGACAGTAGAAGTCAACATAAAGAAAATCAACAACAGAAAAATGATGTCCGTCAAAGACGACATACTAAACTCGGGTGATATTTTTGCTCGTTTCTTGAGAGACATAGGTCGTATTTACGAAGGCTCTTGTAACAAATCCATAAAATCAGTCGTCGAACGCTCCATCTTAAATACCGCTTTATCGACCATCGCCACCAAGAAATTATAGCCTGCTAGCGCAAAAATACCGACTACCAATCCAAAAGCCGTAGTGACCAATGCTTGATAAATACCACCTGCCAACTGGCCAGGGCCTACATTTTCGGCGGTCGCCATCGTATAAAACGCCATAATCATACCCGTTACCGTACCAAAGAATCCCACCATCGGCGCAATACCGGCAATACTTGCCAGCGTAGATAAGTTTTTCTCTAACTTGAAAAGCTCCAAATTACCCACATTCTCGATGGCTGCATCAATATCTCGCAATGGTTTTCCAATACGCATCAATCCTTTTTCAACCATTCTAGCCACCGGCGAGTCTTGCGTTTTGCATAGACCTATTGCCGCTTGGATATTGCCTGATTGTACATTCATGCGTATATTATTCATAAAATTCTCATCGACTTGGGTGGCACGCTTAATGGTCGCAAACCGCTCAAAAAAGATGTATGCCGCTATAAACGACATCAATAGGATGGATACAACGATGATGATACTAAGGATACCACCCGAATAGATGATACTCCATAGGCTTTGGCTACCTTCTTTCATAGCCACATCTTGCAAAAACAATGGGTTAAAATTCATGATTTTGTAGGTTCGTTTTGTTCAAGAGATTGGCGCTTGCTTGCGCAAAAACTCTACTGTTTAGAATCAAATGCAAAAAAACAACGCTATAACGTTTATTTTTTCTATAATATTAGCCTTTCGGCAAAAATACTTGCGTAATTTCGCCTTTCGGAAAAGGCTGGCGCAAATATAAGCATTTTTTTAATTTTGCATACCTTTCTCATTGATTTTCAGGCTAAAAGGATATTTTTATGGGCTCTTTGACGGTTTTTACGCAAGTAGTTGATTTTCTAGCAAAAAAAAAGGTGACTTTAGTAGCGGTTTCCAAAACGCAAAGTAATCAGGCGATTATCGAAAGATATGATTTGGGGCAGCGTATTTTTGGTGAAAATCGTGTCCAAGAATTGCTCACAAAATACGATACCTTGCCCAAGGATATTCTATGGCACCAAATCGGTCACCTACAAACCAATAAAGTTAAATTTATCGCCCCTTTTGTGTCTTTAATTCATGCTGGCGATAGGCTTCATCTATTACAAAAAATCAACTCCGAAGCCCACAAGGTAGGTAGAATAATCGACGTGCTAATTCAAGCCAAAGTAGCTCAAGAAGACACAAAACACGGCTTTTCTCCCCACGAACTAGTTGACAAAATGCTCCTTTCGGAAATAGCTGCGCTTCCGTATATACGTATTTGTGGATTGATGGGCATGGCTTCGTTTACTTCGAATAAGGAGCAAGTGCGGCAGGAGATGAAGACTTTACGGGATTTATTTACAGATATACAAAACTCCAATCTATTTGGTGATTCCTTTGATACACTCTCGATGGGCATGTCTGGTGACTATAAAATTGCCATTGAAGAAGGCAGCACTATGGTACGTGTTGGTAGCCTTATTTTTTGAGTCGCTTCGCTTCGCTGGTTGAGTCGTTCGCTTCGCTCTCTGGTTGAGACACTCGCTTTGCTCGTTGGTTGAGTCGCTTTGCTGGTTGAGTCGTTCGCTTTGCTCTCTGGTTGAGACACTCGCTTTGCTCGTTGGTTGAGTCGCTTGTCCTTCGGACTTCGCTGGTTGAGCGTTTGCTTTGCGCTCTGGTTGGGTGCTACTTCAATCCATTCAAAAAGTCCCGAATTTTCATTCTTTTTCGACCTTGAATTTGGACTTCGAGCAGATTGATGTACCCATCTTGGGTCGCTATTTTAAAAAAGGATTTTCTATCGGTGACGAAGCTGCCTGGAATTTCATTTTTATTGCCCAATTCTTTTTCCGCAAGGAAGATCTTCAATTTCTTGTCTTGATAAGTTGTCCAAGCGGTCGGATATGGGCTCAGACCACGGATAAAATTGTGTACTTTTCCCGTAAGGGCATCAAAATGTATCTGACAGGTTTGATGAAATATCTTAGGGGCATGGCTCGGCTCTCCTTGTTGTTCTCGTGCCACGATAGCTCCTGATTCAATCGCTTTGACGGTTTGAAGGACGAGATTAGCTCCAATCGGCATGAGTTGGTCATGAAGCTCGCCCGCCGTCATATTTTCGTCGATAAGTACTTTGGCCTGAAAGTACATATCGCCTGTGTCAATGACATGTTTTAGTTTAAAGGTCGTGACACCAGACTCTGTTTCTCCATTGATGATGGCCCAGTTGATGGGAGCGGCACCACGATATTGTGGGAGTAAAGAGCCATGAAGATTCAATGTGCCATGTGGTGGCATATTCCAAACCACTTCGGGTAGCATCCGAAAAGCAACAACAACCTGTAAGTCTGCTTGTAGCTTGCGCAAATGAGCGACAAAATCAGGGTCTTTAAGATTTTTGGGCTGTAAAACAGGAATGTCATTGGCTTGCGCAAATTTTTTGACGGCGGATTCGATGAGTTTCTTGCCATTTCTGCCCCCATATTTGTCCGTAGCGGTAATGACTGCGGCAATGTCATAGCCATTTTGGAAGAGTATTTCTAAGGAAGGAACAGCAAAGTCAGGCGTGCCCATAAAAATGATGCGCATGTAGTGAAATTTTTAGGTAGGTTAACAATTCGTTTACGATGTGCAATTTTGTTTTCTAATTCTACAAAATAGCTTACATTTGCACAAAGATAAGAAAAAGTCTTCCCTTAGATGATTTTTACTATCTAGAAGTTGGCAGACTTCATTGAATACTAAAATTGAAACTTACTATGCTACGATTCTCATTTTTACTGCTTGGGCTATTTATGTCTTTTGCGCAAGCGTCGGCTCAAGGGCAGGTCATTATTGAAGGCTATGTCTATGAAGAAAACGATAGGGGCTTTATCGGGAGTGCCGAAGTTAAGTTGTTTACTAGTCAGATGATTAGTGTGGGGACTACGACCACCGACGAATATGGGCATTTTATCTTTGAGACCACCGATGACCGCCAATACGTCGTAAGAGCCAACAAAAAACTCTACTTTCAAAAAGAAGCAAAGGTCAATCCTGCCGATAAAAACGATGCCAATAAGGTCTTCTTAAAAATGGAAATGGAGCGGGAGCCTGGGTATATATTTGATGTGACCCTTGCAGAACCTAGACCCGCACCTGATGCGCCGACTAATTCGGTCGATGAAGCGACCATTGAGATTTATAATAATACGACCAAAAAGATGGTTTGGGTCTCCGAAAAGCACCCGTCGCCTTATTTTAAGTTTACTTTTCAGCAAGGCAATCACTATACCATCATGATTTCTAAAGAGCGATACATCACTAAGCAGATTGAAGCGTATGTCAATGTGCATGGCTGTATCGTGTGTATCGAAGGGGTCGATAATGTAAAACCTGGAGTGGTCGATAACTTGACTGCTGGTCACCAAAAAGGTACTTTATTGGCTAATATTGAGCTGCGTCCCATCAAAATAGGGGAGAAGATACCGATTGACAATTTGTACTATGACTCAGGGCATTTTTCGGTAAAGAAGCGCATGCATAAGACCTTGGATGAGTTGATTGTTTTGATGGAAAACAACCCGTCGTTGATTGTGGAGTTACGTTCTCATACGGATTGTCGGGGGGATGCTAAGTTTAACCGCAAGCTTTCGCTGAAAAGAGCTAATGCAGCAGTCAAGTATATTTTAGCACATAGCAATATCGATGAATACCGTATCAAAGGGGTCGGAATGGGAGAATCTACCCCTGTCAAGAAGTGTAAAGATTGTAAAACTTGTTCGGATAGGGCATTGGCAATGAATCGCCGAACAGAGTTGGTGATTACGGGGCTGCTTGCGCAAAAAGAGAAAGAAAAATTACCGCTGACAAAAAAAATGGAAGAAGTGCGTATGTCTGAATTACTTGAAGAAGTCTTGGGGGGCGAGCAAATTCAAATCCCAGAAGGGGGCGACATGCCTGAAGAGCTAAAACGGCAGATTGAAAAGGACAAGCAGTCCGTAGAAAGCGCGACTCAAGTTGACAAGAAAATAAATCAGCAAGCAGTAAGCACTGAAACCCCTAAAACAGAAATGCCTGCCAAATTTGTAGATGCTGTCAAAGAAGTCCCAACGACAAAAGCAAAACCTACAACAAAGGTTGAAATAGAAAAAACAATCGAGAAGAAAGATGAAGTAGTGATAGAATCAAAGCCTACAACAAAGGTTGAGATTGAAAAACCTACTCATGAAAAAATAATTAAGAAGAAAGAAGAAGTTGTGATAGTACCCGTTGATGTAAAGCAAAATACAAAACGGGCAGTCGAGCCTAAGTCCAAGACCGAAAGCGAAAAAGAAAAGGCGTTGGAAGCGGCTCGTTTGAGAGCGGAGAAGGCTTTTGAAGGCAAACCTGCCGTAGTTCAGGATCCGGGTATTAGTGATTTGACTACAACGTCACAAGAGTTTGGCGGTGATATGGTCACAGATGACGTAGAACAACCATCTGAGCCCAAACAACGAATCGTAAAAGAAGTAAATCTTGTCGATATGGATATTTCCCGAAAGGTAGATGCACTGGATGCAGGCTATACAGGATATAAAATTGAGCTAAAAAGAACTCGTTATGAATTACCCCTTAGTGACGTGATTTTTGCAAATTATTCTGACGTAGTATTGTACCGTAATGCGAATGGTGATTATATATATCTTACTGGTGATTTTGCCACTCGTACCATAGCAAATATCGGCCTAAAGTACGTGCGAAAAGAAGTACCTAAGGCTAAATTGCACTTGTTTCGCAAGGGAAAAATGGTGGATTAGGGGAGAACGGTGTAACGGTATAAACGGGTGTAGCGGTATAACGTCACGGGCGGCAGCAATATAACGGTGTAGCGGTATAAATGGTGTAGCGGGTATAAAAAAAACAGCGGATAAGAACCTTTGTTCCATCCGCTGCCGTAAAATAAACCCCCCAAATTATTCTTAAAGCCAATTTTATTGGCCATTATTTCTTTGCTAGTTGCATGATTCATTGTGCAAATAAAATGCCACAGCGCCAACATATTTGTTCAGATAAAAGGACTTTGTCAAGTGATAGATAATCGTATTGTATAAGTCCTTTACGATGTGTTGATATGTTTGGAATAAAAATGTGTGTTTTTTTTAACATAAAAAATAAAACAAAGATATTGAAGTATGCAGTAGGGGTTTTAGTTTTGATTTTTGTGCTTTTGACGATTTCTTATCGCAAAGGGACGTTGCCGCCCAATATGGATGTAAGTTTGGAAGATGATTTTATACAATTGACGAAGCCACCCGAAGACGTAGCTAATTTGCTGCAAAGCCAGTGCTATAATTGTCATTCGGCTAAAGCCAAATATCCCAAGGAAGCACATTTTTATCCATTTCATGAAAAATATGTCGCACCCGTCAAAAAGGGACGCAAAAAGCTTAATTTCTCTAAATGGTCTTCTTATACTCCCGAAATGCAAAAGGTATTGCTCTTGATTGCTGTCGAACAAATGGAAAATCACGCCATGCCCATAAAGGACGTTTTTCCGCAAGGAGATGATACGCTGACGCAAAACAAGGAGAAGTTGTTGATCCAGTGGTTGGCCCAAGAAGCTGAAGCCGGAATGTAGTAGAGCCGAACGGCCGTTCGGCTGTCAAGCAACCAGGTTCCCAGATACAAAACCGAACGGCCGTTCGCCTGTCAATCAATCAGGTTACAGGCGGCGGCACGTAGAGCCGAACGGCCGTTCGGCTGTTTTTTAACAGATAAAAAGAAACAGTAAACAATTTAATGGATATTCGCCATTTATTTTATATCTTTATGCGAAATTTGATTAGTGGGGATTTCCACAGATTAAAATAAAGAGAGCATTATGCCAGAAATGGGATTGATTATTTTAGTTGCGGCCGTATTCGTCGCATTGCAGAGTTTTTTCATTGTCAAACAACAAACGGTTGCCATTATTGAGCGATTTGGTAAATTTGTCGGATTTAGACGCTCAGGTTTGCAGTTTAAGGTTCCTGTTATGGACAAAATTGCGGCAAGAGTAAATCTAAAAGTCCAACAATTAGATGTACAAGTAGAAACCAAAACCAAGGATGATGTATTTGTCCACCTGAAAGTGTCGGTTCAGTTTAGAGTTATTCCAGATAGTGTGTATGACGCATACTACAAATTGGAAAATCCTTTTGAACAAATTAACTCCTATATTTTTGATACGGTCCGTGCGGAAGTGCCCAAAATGCGTTTGGATGATGTATTTGAGCGTAAAGACGACATCGCACATGCCATTCAGGACGAACTAGGAGAAGCGATGGGCGAATATGGTTACAAAATCGTCAAAGCATTAGTGACCGATATAGATCCCGCTGCCGAAGTAAAAACAGCAATGAATCGCATTAACGCAGCAGAAAGAATCAAGGTCGCTGCGGAGTACGAAGGAGAAGCAGAACGTATCCGTATCGTGGCCAAAGCTACCGCAGAAGCAGAAAGTAAGCGTTTGCAAGGGCAAGGTATCGCCGATCAGCGTCGGGAGATTGCGCGGGGTATCGAAGATTCGGTAGAAAGCTTGAATAAAGTGGGGATCAACTCCCAAGAAGCATCCGCTTTGATTGTTGTAACCCAACATTATGATACTTTGCAATCTATAGGTGAAAATACAGGCAGCAATTTAATCTTAATGCCAAACTCCCCAAGCTCTGCAAACGATATGTTGACGACCATGTTGGCTTCTTTTACGGCTTCCGCCCAAATAGGAGAGATGTCTAAAAAGCAAAATAAATTGGGTGAAAAGGACCAGTAAAATAGGCGTCCAGTACGACGGGCTTTAGCCCGTCGCTAGTACGATGGGCTTTAGCCCGTCGAAAAAACATCTAGCGTTAGCCCGTCGAACAAGAAGGGCTAAAGCGGGCGGTAGCATCAACCAGCAAAGTCCGAAGGACAAGCGCTCAACCAGCGAAGCGACTCAACCAGCGAAGTCCGAAGGACAAGCGTCTCAACCAGCGAAGCGCTCAACCAGCGAAGTCCAAAGGACAAGCGCTCAACTAGCGAAGCGACTCAACCAGCGAAGTCCGCAGGACAAGCGCTCAACCAGCAAAGCGACTCAACCAGAGAGCGAAGCGAACGTCTCAACCAACGAGCGCCAGATAACCATCAAATACATCCACAATGTCAAAAGATGTGTCATGCAATACCGTATGCATACCAACAGCTTTGGCGCCTTCTAAATAGCTGGCAGTATCATCAATAAAAAGTGTTTCTTTTGGGTTGATTCCAGTTTGTTGGATGATGTATTCAAAACCTTCTTTGTTCGGTTTGCGAAAACCAATATCATGAGAAAACCACGTGTCATCAAATAGTTGTCTAAATTGGGTTAAACTCATACGGTGTTGCTTGAGTATCACTCGATTGACTTCTTTTTCGTGGAAACTATTTATATTGCTGTAAAGGTATATGTTGTATTGACCTTGTAGGGACTGGATAAAGTCAATCCTTTTTTTAGGCATTCCTAAAATCATGCTGTTCCAAATATCCACTATTTTATTTTTCGGTAATCCCATTTCGGCAACAGCATCTACAAACTCCTTTTCCGAAAGGTGTCCTGTCTCAAATCCATCAAATACTTCACTGTACCGATGATATAGGGCTTGAAGAGTTGTGCCTAGATAGGTTTGTATGCCCATATTTACGGTATTCATGTCTAGGTCAACCAACACGCCGCCGAAATCAAATAGTATGTTTTTCATCGTCTTTTTTTTGCGAAAGCAAAGATAATGGAAAACAATGAATAAACGGTGGTCATGCGATAGGGGTCTATTGTTCAATTGTGCAACTCCTGAGCTTACTCCGAAAAGTCGTTGTAGTCTCTATTTTAAGAATGGAGCAAAACTTTATTTTGTTCAATTGTGCAATCGTGCAAGTGTTCAACTGATTGGAGTTATAGCTAGCACAAAAATTATTTTTTGCTTGTCTTTTTTACAATGGTTCGGTCATTATTTTGGCAAGAAAGAGGCAACTACCCCCATAAACACTGGTTTTTTTCTATTTATTGCCAATTATGTCTTTGGCTAAATTGCGTAAAATAGAAGTTAATGCCTGAATCGAAGTTTGAAAAAATAATATATGCGATTAACCTAACCTAAAACCCCGTAGGGGTTTCCCTGCTT
>CAMZKG010000054.1 GCA_947311105.1 uncultured Saprospiraceae bacterium | reverse complement strand
CCTATCCGTATTGGAGATTTGGCACTAATGCGCCCACGAATACCCAAAAAAATCAATGCCAGTACCACCACAGAAAAGAAAGTACGCAAGAAAGGATTTGGGGAACGTATCGTGTGCAAATTGGTAAAAACCCGCTTCAATCGACGGTAAAAGAATATAATCACCAACAATCCCAAGACCAAAAAAAGGTAAATCTTTGGATCCTGAAAAATCATTTTTGCCACAAAGCCGGGGCTGTCTGTCCACTCAAAAGCCCCCATGGATACATGCGAAAAGAATTGATCAAAATAGGGAATATCCGCCGCCGATATAAAAAAAGTAACCGAAAATAATATAAATATCCACCAAAAGAAAAACCGTAGTACCAACTTTCTTTCGACATGAAAAATATCAAATATCAGCAAAATCAACGCAGGCAAAATCAATACATAACCCGACACAACGACATCAAATCGTAATCCCATAAAAAAGCCACGTAGAATATTGAGCACATCACCGTTAGATGAATTGATGTGCCCTAGCTGCCAAATAAAAAAGATCAACCGTATAGCCGAAAAAATACCGAGCACCAACAAATAGAGCTTTGCGATGAACCCATAAATACTTCCTTTTTCAATCACGTTTTTTTTATTAATATTTTTACTTTTTTCGCCCAATTTCAGGCAGAAAAGCGGAGTTAAAAAGAGTCATCAAAAAAATCAGATTCGGAGCGGTACTTCCTCCTAGACGCCTGCTTTTCTTTTTGTCTTTGGATGATCAATTGGGCGATTTTCAAGGAAGGTTTTTCGTCCTGTGCGCTTAAGGCTTCCTGTATTTTGGGCTCGCTAACATCCATACGATACATGGTGGCAAAAAAGAATTCTAATTGATTAGCGAGTAAAAACGCGACCCTATTAGCGAGCATTTTTTCGAGTTCCCTTTCAGAAATACCATCGGCAGAATCTAGCTCTAAGGAGTTGACAATCAAGTCTTTAGTGTAATTATTTAGCTTCTTTTCCATCAGCCCTATTTTTTGCGCAAGCGAATCCTACTCACCGACAAACTTCAAAATGGCATCCACATACTCACGAGAATTAGACAATCTTGGCACTTTGTTTTGATTGCCAATTTTATTACGAGACTTCATCCAATCAAAAAAGGTATTGGTAGGAACTTGCGTCAAAGCCAGCCGCTCCAATGCCATCCCTTTAAAACGCTTGGCTTCATAGTCCGAATTTACTTTTTGTAAATTGCCATCCAATACATCTGCAAATTTTTCTAAATCATCGGGGGGTCTCTCAAATTCTACGACCCAATGATGACCGCCTTTTTCTTTGGATGTAAAATACCGTGGACCGACGGTATATTCAGCGATGGTTACTCCAAATTCTTTACAAGTTTCACTCAATGCACGCTCCGCATTATGCACCATTAACTCTTCGCCAAACACATTGATGAATTGTTTGGTACGACCCGAAATGATAATTTTATAGGGCTTGATGGATGTAAATTGTACCGTATCACCCAACTCATACCGCCACAATCCCGAGTTAGTAGAAATAATCACCGCATAGTCCTTGCCTAACTCCACATCTTCAATTTGTAATACAATGGGGCTAGAACTACCTATTTCGGACAAGGGCATAAACTCAAAAAAGACCCCATTGTCCAATAGCAAGAGCATGTCATTTTCAGAAAAATCATTTTGAACAGCGAAGAAGCCTTCGGAAGCATTATAAATCTCCAAATAACTAAAATCGGGGCTCGGTATCAATTCTTCAAACTGCTTGCGGTAAGGCTCAAATCCTACACCTCCATGAAAATATCCCTGCAAATTGGGCCACACTTCCAATAAATTATCCTTGCCCGACAACTCTAAAATACGCCGAAATAAAATCAAATTCCAAGTAGGTACTCCCCCAAACATCCCAATATCATCTCTTTTGCTCAGGAGCTGGGCAGTTCTCTCAATTTTATCTTCCCAATTTTCTATCAATGCAATCTCCACACTAGGCTCATAAAAAACGCGCCCGATAGCAGGCATATTTTCGACCATCAAAGCCGAAATATCCCCCACAATGGCATCAGGATATTGGGGGATTTTAGACAGACTCCCCGGTAAAATAATATTCTTATATAAGAAAAGTGCTGCGTTAGGGCGCAATTGATAAAACAACGCCACCGAGTCCCAACTCCCCTGAATATGACAGTCATCAAAACCATCCTTGGACGTCGGGATGTACTTACTTTTGGCATTCGTCGTACCCGATGACTTAGCAAAATGAGTCGTCAGTCCTGGCCATAGGACATTGGGCTCTCCCAACATCATCCGATGAATATAGGGCTGCAAATCTTCATACGACTGAATGGGCACTCGTTGCGTAAAATCCGAATAATTTTTGATGCTGGCATATCCATGCGTCTCTCCCCATACCGTATTGGCGGCTTGGTCAATCAGACTCTTACGCAACATGGTCTGCACTTGACCAGGATATTCCATAAACTGAGCGATGCGCTTAAAGCGATAATTTAAGTACGACCGCACCAGCGAATTGACTATTTTTTTAGACTTTTTTACTTTAGTTATCCCCATATTTTTTTGACAATTACGACAAAGGAAGTGTTAACAGTATAACGGCAAAATTATAGAATATTCTCCGCTATGGTTCAATAAATCATGATTTTTTGATAAAATCTTTTCCCAGCCGCACTTCGCATCATCAAAAAATAAACACCTGATAGGTTTTTCCCCGCAAGGGAAATAGTATATCTATTTTGTCCTTTTGACAGCTTACGTTCCATGATGACCTTCCCAGAAATATCAACTAGACTAAGCTTCGCATCCGATCTAAGTGACTGATTACCAATTAATTCTATGGACTCTCCTGCTGCTAGGATTGTTGGTTGCAAATGCCAATCCGACTCGTCCATATCGTGAATCGCCACCACGGAATCATCCGCTTTAAATTTACCTTTAGAGCTATTCGGCGTGCAAAAAGAGTATTTGTTAAAAGGCTGCACTTTCCAGTAATAATTGCGATTCTCGAGACCGGACACCACAAAGAAAGTGTCTGTAACGACGGTATCTAAGACGATATAGGTCATATTCAAAGCTTTTGCCACGACCAGATGATAAGAAGCCGTAGCCCCAAAATCTGTCCAAGTCAATTGGGTATAATCAGGGTCTGTCAACTCTCCTTGAGCCGGCGAAATCAACTCCGCCTTTGTAGCTGGCAAGGCATCCAAAGGGTCTTGATTATACAGAAAATTAGGTTTTTCATTGATGATATAGCTTCTCATCGCGGCGATTTGCGCAGCCGAAAACTTACTCTGACATTGATCCAAAGCATAGGACATAAATAACTCTCCACTGGTTTTAAATGTCGCTCCCGTGGGGTCTATTTCATCAAAACCATTATTATTTTGGTTATTACAGTACCAACGGTAGCTCAAATAGTCTGGCGGTGTATCACAAAAACCATCCGCCGCTACCAAGCAATTGCTGCCATCCACCAATTCCACAAATGTCGTATCAATGATCAGCGTATCTAAAATTAAAGTATCCTTAAAATAAGTATAATCATAAGTCACTTTGACAGGTGCCGTATCGCCTGCCATATAGGTTTTGCCTTCCCAACCTAAAAAAGGATGTGGCAAGGTAAAAGCGTGACCAATTTCATGCGCCCATGTGTGAGAAGCCACTCCGGCACATCCCTTGTTGATAGCGATACTTGCATAGGGCAGATTATACCCACAATTGCCAGCGGGATCATCCAAAAAATAAGAATTCAGCGTATTGGGTACATCATTGGCAAACATCATTTCGGCGCCATCTATGACTGTTTCATGGGTATTATATGCACTACTATTGATGTAATGCAATGGACTTTCTAAGAAGAATTGTATATTCGCTTGCGCAAAATCAGTATTTAATTGACATATCGAAGCGGCCAAGTCTTCAAATTTATAGTAGCCTACCCCGTTATCTAATCCAAGCAAATGCACCGTCATCGGAACATACAAAATGGTATCATCTTCTGGCAACGCATAATTATCTGGGTTTTGCTGAAACTTAGTCAACCAACTGGACTTTATGGCGGGTGTGCCACATGGATTTTGAGCTTGCGCAAAAAAAGCAAATACTAGAACAAATGTAAAGGTCAAAGAAAACTTCATATTTCGGTATTTTTTGAGTTCAGTCGCTAAGATAGTAATTTTTTTGTTTCTTCTCCATGGGATGTTGAGCCGAACGGCTGTTCGGGTAATAGCAATTGGGCTGGATACTGGTTACTAATTCCTGGATGCTGGTTACTAGTTTCTAGAGCGTGGGATGTTGAGCCGAACGGCCGTTCGGGTAATAGCAATTGGCTTACAGGTGACTATATGCTAGTGCGCGCCCCTTTCTTTATGGGTACTCCAAGGTCAAGCCAAAAGGAATTTTTAACCCTTCCAAAATCGGAGCAAGGAGCAAAATGTTCTATTTTTACCATTCGGTTACCCTTAGGAAAGGGAAACCTATGTGTAGATAATCATTGAAAACTGACCCACCTTAATCATCGAAAACTGACCCACCCCTAGGGTTAGG
>CAMZKG010000053.1 GCA_947311105.1 uncultured Saprospiraceae bacterium | reverse complement strand
TTTTACGCAACTCAGCCAAAAACATTAACTTGCATTAAATAGAAGAAAGCCAATGTTTATAGGGCTTTTTGCTACTTTTTTGCCAAAATAATGACCGAACCATTGATTCTGTGAGCTCCAATTTTTAGGCTGGTTTCAGTTGCACAATTGCACGATTGCACAATTGAACCAAATGATAAGCTACAACAACTTTTCGGAGTGAGCCGAACGATCGTCCAGCACTCCTAGCGAATCACAATATCCTTGACATATTCTTCGCCTAACTGCTTGTTAATCAAGTCAATAAACTTAGGTTTTGACATGATGAATTCATTTTTTAGTGGAGCAGAAGAGATGCGAAGGTAGAGTGTGGTTTTGCGCAAGCTGATATCTATTGTATATTTATCTATTAATTTTCCCATTATTTGGGGCCATGCATCCCGCAGCTTGGCTTCATAGAGCTTCGGCTTCATTTTATGCTCTTTGATCATAAGCTCAAACAGCTCTTTTAGTGCATGGTTATTGTCTTTCATTAGTCTAGTACATAAAGTTCTTTGGTGTAAACACGCCGTTTTCTGATGAGTTCATTTTGGTATTTGCCTAGTAGCTGGTGAATTTTATTATTGTTTTCTAGCTCGGGGCTGCTTTCGCAAAATTTGATGTGGTTTTTGCGAAAGCCTTCGATAATGCTACTCATAATGATGGCAGGAATGCCTTTGGTTTGCCAATCGGGGTGGACTCCAATTAAATGAAGTTTTGCCGAGTTATTATGCTTCTTGGCTCTGCGAATATGAAAGTAGCCTGTCGGAAATAGCTTGCCATTGGCCTTCTGTAAGGCTCGCGAATAAGAAGGCATCGCAATACCAAATGCAATTAATTTGCCTTCCGAATCTGCCACAAACTTAGTAAAATCAGGGTTGATAAATGGCAAAAATCGCTTTTTATAAAACTCCTTTTGCCCCGCTGTAAACGGCACAAATCCTTCATTGTCGGTATAAGTCGCTTCGACTAAGGAGAAGAAATCATCTAGGACGGCTTGTATTTCTTTTTTCTTCTGGACAGAGATGTCTTGAAGCCCATATTTGGTGTAAATACTTTCTGAAAGTCTTGCTACATTCTCTGGTGGCTCATTAGGGACGGTGATTTTGTATTCAAACCAATCCGTTAGTTTTTTGAAGCCTAGCGACTCTAGGTGCTTGGGATAATAGGTGTGATTGTAGATGGTCGAAATAGTACCCAGATGGTCAAACCCATCGTACAATAAGCCCGCTTTGTCAAAATTAGTAAATCCGTAAGGTCCTTTTAGGGCGGTCATGTCCCTTGCTTTCGCCCAATCTTCTAAATATTTGAACATGGCTTTGGAGACATCTATCTTATTAATAAACTCCAGCCAACCAAATCGGGCATGCTTTACTCCAAGCTTGTCATTTTCCAAATGATTGATGATGGCGGCCGCACGACCAACCACTTTGCCGTTGTAATACGCCAAAATTAACTGCAATTCTGCGTTTTTTAGCGCAGGATTGTTCTTGGATAGATATTGTTTCTCATCTTTTATAAGTGGTGGTATCCAATTTTCATTATCTGCGTAATGTTTAAATGGAAATTTTATAAAAGCATTGAGCTCTGATGAAGAGTTGACTTCCCGTATTTGTATTTTCATGTTTGGTTACTTCGGATGACAAAATTATCTAAAATATTCCGAATATGGTAGTTTTTTCATGTAACTATTTAGGTCAGGCACATTTTTGGCATAAAACACTCTATTTACGTCTGTTTTTTCCTTTTTTTTGTGCGAAGCGCCAAGGTTACGTCGGAGTCTTACTTTTGGGTGCGCATAATTTGCTTGTCTATGCGCCTGTTGGGTAATGGATATGCAAGAAGAACGCAAATTCTAATCAAACCGCTTCAAATTCTATTTCCTTCGCTCCTTTCTTCCGAAAGGACTTACCTTTGAAGCTATAAATTGGGCAGATGTCAAGAAGAATAAAAAAAAGGAAGATTGTTTTAGTTGCATTAGGCTTGGGTCTGATATGGTTTTTATTTGCCCTGCCTAAGCCGTTGTTTAAAGATCCAGTATCCGTCGTGATTGAAGATAAAGATGGGCAGCTTTTGGGAGCTAGGTTGGCGACGGATCAACAGTGGCGCTTTCCCAAAATGGATTCAGTGCCCCGTAATTTTGCGGAAGCCATCATCACCTATGAAGATAAACGGTTTAATCATCATTTTGGGGTGGATGTACGCAGTATGAGCCGTGCGATTCGGCAAAATTTAAAGGCGAAGAAGGTGATAAGCGGAGCGAGTACCTTGGATATGCAGGTGATGCGTCTTGCTTTCAAAAATCGTAAAAGAACTATTTGGCAAAAGATGAAAGAGAGTATTTTGGCCGTAAGGCTGAATCTTCGCTATTCTAAAAGGGAAATTTTGTCTTTTTATGCGTCTTATGCCCCTTTCGGGGGAAATATCGTCGGACTAGAAGCCGCTTCATGGAGATATTATGGCAAATCACCACAGCTTTTGTCGGTTGGAGAAGCCGCTGTTCTTGCAGTTTTGCCCAATAATCCTTCACTTGTTAGACCAGGCAAAAACGAGAAAGTCCTTTTGCGCAAGCGTAACAAACTGCTGGACAAACTGTGGCAACAGGGCAAAATTGATTCTTTGACTTGTGTGCTGAGTAAGGAGGAGCCCCTTCCGGGGAAACCGCATCGGCTGCCTAGTCTTGCGCCACATCTACTGAATTTTGCCATCCAATCCAAAGCGAATACCGCGACAAGAGTCAAGACGACCATTGATAAAAACTTGCAGACAAAAGTCAATCAGATTGTTGAGTTGCAGCTCCGAAGATTAAAGGCGAATGAAGTAAATAATTGTTCCGTTTTGGTGTTGGATGTGGAGTCTGGCAATGCCTTGGCTTATGTGGGTAATGCGATTACTACCGGTAATGAGCATGGGGCAAGAGTCGATGTCATTCAGGCGAATCGGAGTACGGGAAGTGTCCTGAAACCAATTTTGGCAGGGCTTGCGATAGATGATGGTTTGGTGACGACAAAGAGCCTTTTGCGCGACATACCTACCCAATATGGGCAATATCACCCCGAAAATTTTAATCATAATTATGCCGGTGTCTTGCCTTTAGATCAGGCGTTGATTCGGTCTTTGAATATTCCTTTTGTTCGGTTGTTAAGGACTTATGGGACGGATAAATTTCATCACAATCTGAAAGAATTGGGGCTGAAAAGTCTAGTGCATTCAGCTGGGTATTATGGACTTACATTGATTGTTGGGGGGGCAGAGACGAGTCCTTGGCAGGTGGGTAGCGCCTATGCTTCCTTGGCGAGAACGCTTCGACATTTTTATGACAAGGATGGAGCTTATCGGTTGGAAGATATACATTCGGCAGGTTATACCCTTGCGGGAAAAAAACAACAATCTACTTATAGGTCTGAGCCGCCGGTGATGTCTGCGGGAGCGATATGGAGTATTTTTGAGATGATGAAATCGCTAAAACGCCCAAATAATGAAGGCGAATGGCAACGGTTTGGGACGGGGCGCCCAGTGGCTTGGAAAACAGGGACGAGTATTGGTTTTCGGGATGCTTGGGCGATGGGATTAGACCGTGACTTTGTCGTGGTGGTTTGGACGGGCAATGCCAATGGTGAAGGGCGGGCTGGATTGACAGGGGTTAATATGGCAGCGCCTATTTTGTTTGATGTGTTCAAGCAATTGCCGCAAGGTAAGTGGTTTGATGCGCCTTTTGATGAGTTGACCGACCAAGCCGTGTGCGCAAAAAGCGGATATTTAGCGAAAGCGGGGTGTCCTGTAGATACCATTCAAGTGTTGGCCAGTGTAAAAGATCTCCCTGTTTGTCGCTACCATGTCTTGACCAGTTTGGATGCGAGTCATCGCTATCGAGTGACTAGAGATTGTGCCCAAGAAGGAGATGTCGAGCAAGTCTCTGTTTTTAAGCTTCGGCCTATTGAAGCATTTTATTATAAGATGCATCATCCTGATTATCAGGGATTTCCACCTTTTCGCAAAGGGTGTGAACCTACTGGCTATAAACCGATGCAATTAATTTATCCGCGTAAACCGAGTAAGATTTTTGTACCCGTAGGGCTCGATGGAGAAAAGGAAAAAGTAATTTTTGAAGTGGCGTATGACTACCCCAAAGAAACTTTATTTTGGCATTTGGATGCGCGTTTCTTGGGTAAGACTAAGCATTTTCATCAGATGGCACTTCGCCCCAAACCTGGCAAACACCTATTGACTGTCGTTGATAAGGATGGACACCGATTGGTGCAACGGTTTGAGATTGTGGGGGAGTAGGATTTGGTGCGCTCCTTCGTCGCTGTTGGTCTTTGGTGCGGGCTTCGCCCTTTTGGTGCTGCCGCAGCGACTTACCTACGACCTACACCTTTGGTCTTTGGTTTGAGAAACCTTGCCATGCAAAAGATGGAACGAAAAAAAATCATGCAAGACAGCCAAAAACAAAGGTTTCTTAAACCTTAATAACCGCGCCCCCCGTAGAGCCAATTCACGAATTGGCTCCATGGGGGCGTTTACCAAACGGATCCATTTTTGGGTTGGTGGTTCTTTGGGGGACGTTTAGCAAACGCATGCTTTCCTTTTTTTTTGGGGCTTGTGGTTTTTGGGCGTTTACCAAACGGATCCTTTTTTTTGGGCTGGTGGGACATTGGGGGACGTTTAGCAAACGCATGCTTTCCTTTTTTTTTGGGGCTTGTGGTTTTTGGGCGTTTACCAAACGGATCCTTTTTTTTGGGCTGGTGGGACA
>CAMZKG010000052.1 GCA_947311105.1 uncultured Saprospiraceae bacterium | reverse complement strand
TTTGAATTCGTAGTAGTCTAGGATAGTTTTTCCCCCTTGTTGCTTGTAGATAATGCGCCCATCAGGAAAATGGTATGATACTGGCTTGCCATTTAAAAACTCAAACCCATCATAATAAATCCGGGTATTTGCTGGGTCGCCATCATATTTTCTGACCTTTTGACCTTGATAGGTATAATTTACATTAATGGTTTTATTGTTGCTGATAAACTTCTGTGGTAAATTTATAGGGTTATAACTTATTCCAATTCCCCCCTTATCAGTCATATTTCCATTATTATCATAGGAATACGCAGCCTTTTCGGGACTAAATCCATACTTTTGTGCATCTGGCTCTACGACCTGATCGATTACCTGCGTCAACTTACTACCTGGCAGGTTATTATTATAAACAAGCTGATCAATCATTTGATAACTATTGGTTTCTGCTACATATCCTTTCCTATCTAATGTAAGAATATTTCCCGCAAGGTCATAAGAATAGGATGTTGAATAAGGGTCTTCATCTTTATTCATCGTTACTATTCTATGATTACACCATACATTTTTCAATCCCGCACCAACTTCCCACGCCCCAACACACGCCCATGACTTCGCACTTCATAAAAAATCATCCCACGGGGCACGTGCTTGATATCCAACTCCTGCTCACCTTGCGGCAAAAATTGCTTATTCAAAAACCGCCCCGTCACATCATAGAAGTATAGGTAGGCATCCAAAAATTCATCGCCCTTTAACATTATGGTTAATTGATCATAAAATGGATTCGGATAAACAGATATCGCACTCAAAGATGACTCCACAGCAATCTCTCCGACCACACAAGACCCATTGTTAAAAACATAAACCCCACTGCACTCGGCTTCACAAGAATTGACGTAAGTCACTGAATCAGAACCACATACGGGCTCATTTACCGCAGGACAAGCACAATCCCGACATGGATACTCCATCAAGAAATATTGCTTTTCCGTGCCGGGACTCAAGCTCATTTTGCCGTCCCAAGGATGAAAATAGGCATAGTCATTGGCTGGTGTATTTAATCCACACCAAGAACAAGTATCAAAAATTCCATAAGTCATCGGGGCGCCACTTTCCCAAACCAAAGTCCCTTCACTTACTTCATCTGACAACCCGATATATGCCAATTCAAAAATCTGATGCT
The DNA here is from genome assembly GCA_947311105.1 of uncultured Saprospiraceae bacterium. GTDB lineage: Bacteria > Bacteroidota > Bacteroidia > Chitinophagales > Saprospiraceae > HyVt-613. The sequence goes on along the minus strand of CAMZKG010000052.1, from coordinate 4,701 downwards.
GCAAAAATTCATTTTCTTCTTTCGTTTCAATGGACGTTAATTTGCCCCCGTAGTCTGCACAAATCGCCTTGGCTTCCGCGTAGGTCGCTTTCACTTTAGATTGAAAATAATTATGTCCCTGAAAAGTTCCCGAAAAATGAAAATCATATCGATTAAAATGGCAGGAGCCTATCCCGCCCCCATTACTCGCCACTTTTACCAATAGGGCGCAATGCGCTTCATTGCCACAATCATCCGTTGCCTTATATCCTACGGCATAAGTCCCAAATGAAAAGAAACTTCCAGATGGCTGCCCTACGGTCAATGTTACATTTACATCACCACAATCAGAAACCGCTGTTGGCTCAACCCAAGTACCGATGCCCCCACCTTCAGATTCTGGCTTGACTATTTCGACCGTATGAGTCGGACAGTTAAGGGTTAATTTTTGATTTTCGGTAGGCACTTCCGTAAAAAAAGATGGCGTTCCCGTAAGGGTCAAATCCTGAGAAGACACGGTCCACTCTTCGTCAGTTTCTGCATAATCCCATTTTTTTCGATACAATGTATTCGTAATACTTACAGGAAAAGAATAAGTCGCCGAAGCGTCTTCCGACAAATCAGTTTGAGTCTCTGCCCAAAGCACATAAATTTTTTGCCCATTTTTTCGGGTATATGCTCCCCCACGCACGCCTTGCGGCAAATTCAACATTGTGGTCAAAGAAGTATCCCTTTTAGCCCCATACATCAAATGGGTAAAAGTTCGATAAGCAATTCCTTCGTCCGTTATCTCTTGCGCATAAGGAGTGATGGTTTTTAGGTTTTTGTACAAGCCCATCAGGTCAAACTCCCCCACCGCATCAGCTTCCGTCCGACGCTCCGCCAAATCATAAATATGCGTCTGAATCACCTGATTATCAAGCGAATACAACGCTGCCTTAAGAATATAATTTCGCTGCAAGGTATCCGAGCCAAAAGAATCTCCAAACTTCTTCCTAGGCACATTCATCTCCGTCACAGTCAACAATTTTTTGGGATAAATCACACCATCATAACCATATTGCGCCAATAAAGATTCTCGATTCACAATACGTTCCCCATAGCCATCTACCGCCGCGTCTGAATGCCTAAAGTAGTCAAAACTTTGTGTATTATTATTCCATTTCCGAATACTTCCATCAATACTTGGATACACATGAAAGCCCATTACATCAAAATAGGCGCCCCCCTTACGGGGAAAATCCATCGTCATAGCGCCATCATCCGGATTATCTGTATTTCGTAATATTGCATCCAAAAAACTATCATTACCCACACCAGACAAAACCACATAAGCATTAGGACGAACCGACTTTATCACTTCATAAGTAATACGCATGGTTCGGATATAATTAAAAATAGGCGCACGAATAATAATATCACAAGGATCGGGATTATTCTCCCACCAATTGCCTGCCTGTCCAGGCTGCAACCAACTCTTAAAACCTGACAAATCAAATCCCGGCTCATTCCAAACTTCCCAAAAACGAATATCATCCCCAAATTTTTGCGCAAGCAAATAAATATACTTCGCGTAATAATTTTGGTCATTGATAGGGGTGCCATTTTCTCCGTTGTCCCAAATAGGCTCGTATAAATTCAAAAACATCTGCGTCTCGACATCATCCCCTGGACAATAATCCGTCGTATCCCGGTGGTCAGGATGAGCATATCCCACAAATAGCGTATTGTCATCCAAGCCTGCAGCTCGATAATATTCATATACTGCATCCCAAGCTTTATAATTCCAAACTAAGGCAAATGACTCGGGCAAACCACCCCGTACCGCCTTCACTCCTGCCCCTTTGACACCTACCGCAGGATTGCCCGCTGACAAATCCGTCAAAGAATAATTGTCCCAATTGCCACCATGATAGCCAGGATTCACCCCTGGACGATAAAAACCTTCATAAGGTCGTATGGTATCATTGGCAGTATAATTGACTTGCGCAAAACTCGTCAAACTGACAAACAGACTGATTATTACTAGTATTTTTTGCATTATATTTAATTTGGATGCTTTCGCAAAAAAGAAAACAAGGGATTTAAAAAGATGACCTTCATCATCAAAGCCAAAACCAAAATTACTTTAAAACTCAAAATATCAATTGGATTTCATGCCCAAAGTTAAGTATTTAGTAGCAACCTAATAAATACAAAAAATCACCTTTGTAAATACAAACAAACATAATAAATCCTATAACTAACTATAAATCAACGTTTTACCCACAAAAAGAATAGATTTTATAGAGAAAAACACCTATTTACCTACACTTTTATTCTTACAAGATACCCTTTCTGCTTACGCCAAATCAACAAAAAACTACCAACATCGAAAGAATATCCCCCAAAAATAGAAAGTGACAATCATCACATATCCAAAACCGATTATTGTCGAACTTGCAGCTAGATGAGCAGAATATAATTTCAGTTTTGCGCTTCATAACCAAAATATTGAACAAAATGGCAAAAGTAGTTGTACTCGGTGCAGGAGTCTCAGGACATACCGCCACATCTTATCTTCAAAAGCATTTGTCGAAAGACCATGAAATCATCGTCGTCGCACCCAACGCTAATTATCAATGGATACCCTCCAATATTTGGATTGGTGCTGGGCGAATGAAAAGAGATCAAGTTATTTTCCCACTGGCTCCGCTTTACAAAAAGAAAGGGGTCACTTTCAAACAAGCCAAAGCCTTGACATTCCACCCCGAAGGCGATGCCAACCATGACAAAGGATATGTCACCATCGAATATGTTGCAGGAGACCAAAAAGGGCAACAAGAAATAGTAGAATACGATTTTTTGGTTAATGGCACGGGGCCAAAACTAAACTTTGAAGCCACTGAAGGACTTCGCCCCGGCCATAACAACACCGTTTCTGTCTGCTCCTACACACACGCTGAAGAAGCCTGGAGCTTTTTGCACGAAGTCATCCAAGAAATGAAAAAAGGAGTAAAAAAGACGTTCTTGATTGGCACAGGACACCCCACAGCCACCTGTCAAGGGGCAGCGTTTGAATACATCCTAAACGTGGACTACGAAATAAAAAAACGGGGATTAGAAGACTTTGCCGAAGTGGTCTGGATCAGCAATGAATATGAATTAGGTGATTTTGGGATGGGCGGTGCCTTTATCAAAAATAGTGGCTTCATCACATCCACCAAAGTATTTACCGAATCCTACTTTCAAGAAAGAAATATCCAATGGATTAAAAGAGCAGGCGTCAAAAAAGTAGAAGATGGAAAGGTTTATTATGAAACCTTAGATGGGAAAGAGCATACAAAAGAATTTGATTTTGCTATGTTAATCCCAAGGATTTTCAGGTCAAGGGTTTAAAGCCTTTGACAAAAATGGAGAAGATATCACAAGTAAACTTTTTGCTCCAAATGGCTTCATGAAAGTAGATGCAAACTACTCTGGACATCCTTATGAAGAATGGTCTATCGAAGATTGGCCGTCTGTTTATCAAAATCCCGACTACCCCAACATTTTTGCGCCAGGTATCGCCTTTGCGCCCCCCCACTCCATCTCCAAGCCAATGACCAGCCCCAACGGCACAAAAATTTTTCCTGCTCCTCCAAGAACAGGCATGCCGTCTGGGGTCTCTGGAAAAGTCGTTGCCGAAAACATAGCCGAATGGATAAAAAGTGGAAAACCCACCATGAAACACAAAGCTTCTATGGGCAAAATGGGTGCAGCATGTATCGTATCCGCAGGCTATGACATGTTTAAAGGCTCTGCCGCAACGATGACTGTTCACCCTATTGTCCCCGATTGGGACAAATATCCAGAATGGGGACGCAATCTAAAATATACTATGGGCGAGCCTGGACTTGCAGGGCATTGGCTAAAACTAGCGATGCACTACATGTTTTTATACAAAGCCAAAATGAAACCATTTTGGTCTCTCATCCCTGAATAAAATTCATCACAACCAAACCTAACAACATGAAAAAAAGCAGAAGATATACTGACCAATTTTATGCACCTACTCCTACCAAAAGAAGTTTGTTTTGGAGAAGATTCATCCCCTTCCAAATTTGGAGATTCTTGGTGCTCAACTTCAAAATTATTAAAATTGTCGTTCTTGGACACTCTTAATAATTCCAAATTATACAAAAAAAAAAGGGTAGCTTTCGCTACCCTTTTTTTTTGTTACTTAATTATCAATTTTTAAAACTAAAGTACCGAAACTTCAATTATCTTATGAACTTAAAATTAACTGCTTCTCCATCTCTACCGATTCTAACTACATAAGTCCCATGAGCATAGCCAGTTACATCCAAATCATAAGAGCCTTCAAAGCGAGCATTTTTCTTTATTTCGCCTGTTAAGCTATACACAACAAATCTAACTACTCCATCTACATTCGATGTAAGATGTACTACATCATGAGCAATTGTTGGATATACATTAAAGTCATTTAGCGTCACTTTTGTATCGTAGTAGTTTGGCAAGTCAAAATTATTCACCTTTGTGTCGCCTTCAACTTCATAGCCAGAGACCGCTAATGGTAACTTGGTGTCGCCCTTCACAGTCTCATGCGTCTTGTCTCCTTCCACAGAATAACCCGCTACCGCTAATGGCAATTTCGCGTCACCCTTCACAGCGTCATACTTTGTGTCGCCTTCAACTTCGTAGCCAGAGACCGCTAAGGGTAACTTGGTGTCCCCCTTCACA
>CAMZKG010000051.1 GCA_947311105.1 uncultured Saprospiraceae bacterium | reverse complement strand
TTACAGCGTGACCCGCTACGCCTACGTATTTACACCACAAACCTTTCTTAGCCCATAGCTTCACTATGGGCTAAGCAGGGGAACCCCTACGGGGTTTTAGGTGGGTTCGCATATTTATTTATTTCAAACTTCGATTCAAGCATTAACTTCTATTTTACGCAAATTAGCCAAAAACATAACTTGCATTAAATAGAAAAAAGCCATTATTTATGGGGCTAGTTGCTTCTTTTTTGCCAAAATAATGACCGAACCATTGTTATACTAAGGCTTCCATAACCAAATTCTAATGCCTATTCAGTCTAAACTCATTCCAGCCTGACTCAACTATTTAGCCTAAGGTCAACTGCCAACTTCTCAACCGAAGCATCAGATATAAGCATCAATAAATCTCGCTTAATATCCTTATAATAATGATGTAGAGGGCAGGGGTTTTCATCAGAGCAAGTGGGTTGCCCCAAAATACACTCATTAATACTATTTGTACCATCGATACACAAAATAATATCTAAGAGTGTTTTGTTCAAATTATCGTCTGTGAGATAAAACCCACCACCGCGGCCCTTGGAAGAAGAAACTAAATCTGCCTTTGCTAATTTTTGCAAAATCTTACTCAAAAATGGTTTCGGAATTTCTAGTTCCATGGCTAAGTCTAAGACTGTTGATTTAGGGGAAGTATTCTCCTTACTCGCTAGATGTAAGACCGTTCGTATTGCGTATTTTGTAGCATTTGAAAACATGGGGTGTTATTTATAGTACCTATTGAGGCGTCATATACCGAAAAATCTATTAAAAAAACCTTTTTTCTCTTCGGCAGTACCCGCTTCATAAGCCTTTCTTATATCATCTTTTTCGCAAGTATTAACAATCAAGTGCTCCACAAAATCATCATAAGACTCCCCTCTTCTCTCCAGGAAGTCCATCAAAAAATGCTCTGCAGCGTCTATGCCAGCAAAATCTTCTATGGCTTTCAAAGCCTTGTACATCGGCTCAATGGTCTTTAACACACAGGTTTTGGGAGCTCGACGATATGCTGTATAACTGACGACATTCCTGTCTTCATCTACTTGCGTAACAAAATCAGTAATCACCCAATAATACTTTCCATCTTTACGCAAATTTTTGACAACAGCCATGATATTCTCTTTATCTTTGATGTGCTCCCAAACTACTTTAAACATCACACGTGGCATATCTGGATGGCGTATTAGGTTATGATTAGCACCCACTAACTCTTCTTTAGAATACCCAGAAATAGATACAAAAATATCATTGGCATCCGTAATAATCCCTTTCGGGTCTGTGACACTAATCAACACATCATCCTTAGGCACAACTACTTGTTCATCAACGACTTCTGGTCGATTTGCTTTGTTTAAAATTTTCATTTTTTTGTGGTTTAGTGGTTAATAATATTTTTTTCATTCTTTAATAAGACACGCGTCCGGCGTCCTGCCAAATGCCTGTTGCCATTCCTTTATCATCAATAAATCCTTTGATTGATTTAGGAATGTTTTTTGCGCCAGAAAAGTTTGTCCCTTCAAACTCAGTTCCAAAAAAATTACAATCTCTCAAGTCCGCCCCACTAAAATCAGCTCCCTGCAAATGCCCGCCTTGAAAATTACAACCAATCAATTTTGTATTCTTAAAACTAGAGCCTTCTAAGCCCGCTCCAGTAAAGTCCGAAAAGGAAAAATCACAATCATCCACCTTAGAGTCTTTTAAAACAGCCCGAAACAGCTTGGTCTTTATCCCTACCGACCCCGTAAAATCAGCCTCTACAAATTCAGAATCCTTCATCAAAGCACCCGTAAAATCACAATTTCTCAACTTGGCAAAATGCCCCTCCATTCCAAACATATTTGCCCCCCGAAAAGTACAACTATCCAAATTGGCCTTATTGACATGCACATGAAACAACCTACTCTGATTAAAGTTAATATTACGCAAGTCTCCGTCATCAAATATCGTCCATCGTATATCCGCTGTCCGAAAATCAGAATCATGAAAATCACTTCCCTGACATCTTCCTGACCGAATAGATGAACCACGAAAATCACTATCTGAGATCACGGCATTGGGCCAATAAATCTCATCCAATTGTGCACGCCTAAAGTCATCACCTGCCTGTGGCACCGCCTTTATCCCTATTGGTCTTGGCTTGCCATTTCGCGCTGGTAGCTCTTCATCAATTATAAGAGCCAGCTGATCATCTTCCAAAAAATTAATCAACTCTGGAATATTTGACGTGTCAGGCATTTCACTTTCTGCAACGGAATCTGCGCCCCCCGACTTCCCGCAACTTGTCAACAATATAATCCCAAACAGTCCTAAAAAATATTTCAACTCACTCATAATCAAGTCTTTACACCACATCGTGGCGATTAAAATAACGATTTCCCAAAATAGCAAACACAAAACCCAACACCAAAGGATAAGCAATCGAAAAAACAACAAACACATTTCGATTTACGGTATCCAACACATAATAAGATGCTGGCCCCATCACCGTTAGCTCCGGATCAAATAAAATAATCGACCCTGTCCGAAATACCTGCAATGGATTCAACATCCCCAGACCTATTATCCAAGAAGCATCTCCACGCATCTTCAGCATCACTCCCATCAATATCAAATCTAAAAATGCTACCAAAAACAACCAAATAATAAATGCCGTACTCACGGCTATATCCTGACTACGCGCCACAGTCGATATAAACATACTCAGCCCCAAAAAGAAAAATACCATGGAGCCCAGCAAGGCACTATACAAGAAAAACAATGACCAAGGTACGTCCACATTCGTGATAGTAGCCCAAATGGTCGCACCAAATAATGCCAACAATACGGGCACATAAATCACAAAAAACCGCCCAATCAACTTGCCCCAAAAATAGCCTGTAAAGGAAATTGGTAAAGACAAGATATATTCCATCACACTATTTTCTCTATCTCCCACCACCGAGCGCACCGTTGATATCAACACATAAATCGGCAAGATCACCATACTTACCTGCATAAAAGTGACCATCATTCGACTTAAGCCGACAAAGCCTATTATCTGCGACTCCGTAATACCTGAAGCAAACATCAAGGCTACGAACCCACCAAACAATGCACTATACGCCCAAAACCATCTCGATCGTAGGTTTTGCCTTATGTCAGTACTTACTATTTGTTTTATACTTGTTAGACTGCTCATTTTTTTTGTTTTTTTTTTTTGAAGTATTGAGTTCACTCCGAAAAGCCAATATACATTTTTGTTAAACAATTGAACAAAATAAAATTTTGCTCCCAATTAAATTTCTTTTTGCTTGACCTTAAAGTCCCCCTTAACAAAGGGGCACTTTGGTGGGGTTTCGCTAAAAAAGACAAGCAAAAAGAAATTTTTTTAGCAATGATTCTATCTGGCTCCAGTTGAACGATTGAACAATTGAACAATTGAACAAAATAAAATTTTGCTCCATTCCTTAGCTCTAGATTACAACGACTTTTCGGTGCAAGCCCAATCACCTGACCATCTACTGGTGATTCAACATTTTCTTTTCTTTTACAAATTTTTCACGCATCGTCTTACCTTCATTAATTCGCTTCAAAGTTGTTGCAAAATCAAAAGACTCTCCTTCTGGCTTTGCTTCATGCGCAGCATACCCGTAGCCCATAGGTGTATGTTCACCGTAGGTATAAAAGGCCTTTTGGGCATCAATCCAATTGGTCTCGACATTGCCTTTCGATGCATCACCAATCCAAATAACTGCCGTTTCTCCATCCCATTTTTTCCAACCTTCTCCGCGTATGTCTTCCGCCAAACATCCAAGATCATCGTACCAATGGACTTCACCGTATTTATTAATCGCTTGCACGTTATACCGCTGATCGGTCAACCCCATATTACAAACAAAACAGGCATCTCGATCAAAATTAATTTTTCTTGGCGTATAATCAACTTCTGAATTACAAGAAAAGACAAGCGCAATTAAAATTAAAAAGAAAATATTTTTCATGTTGATTTTTTTTGTTGGCTCACACCGATTTATTAACGACAATTTTTCCAAGATCCATCTCTACCAGACGATTAACCAGACCTTCTACTTCATCAATTCGATGACTACTTATAATCATCAAAACATCATCATCAACTTCATGTAACAATTCAAACAACGCCTTTCGCGCTTTGGGGTCTAAATTTGCTGAAGGCTCATCCAATAACAAAATCTTAGGTTTGCGTCCTAAAGCAAAAGCCACTAATAATTTTTGTTTCATGCCCCCCGACAACTTCAAGAATGGCTTATTCAAATTAGACGTTACATCCAGTCCAAGCCTTGCAGAAATATCCAAAAACAACTGCTTATCGGTATGAGTCACTTCCGCAAAAAAAGTCAACATCTCCGCAACCGTCATTTTTATGGGCGGGGGTATTTGTGGCACAAACCCCACATACTTTAGAATCTCTTCTCGTTCTTTCCTAGGATCCATACCTAAGACTTCTAACTCTCCTTCAAACCGATAAAGTCCTAAGATACAACGAATTAGCGTTGTTTTTCCTGCTCCATTTTGCCCCACTAGCGCAATGCGCTCCCCCGAATAAAACGTGTGGGTTAAGTCTTTAATCACTTTAACCTTTTTAAAAGGCTTAGTCAAGTGATTAATTTTAATAATTGTTTTCTGTTCCATTTTTTGGTTATTCTGTATTCTGTTCCTATTCTTCTAGAGCTCTTTCTAAAACCCTCCCAACTAAACTCTCAACCAGCGAAGTCCGAAGGACAAGCGCTCAACCAGAGAGCGAAGCGAACGTCTCAACCATAGAGCGAAGCGAACGTCTCAACCAGAGAGCGAAGCGAACGTCTCAACCAGAG
>CAMZKG010000050.1 GCA_947311105.1 uncultured Saprospiraceae bacterium | reverse complement strand
CAACCAGCGAACGAAGTGAGCGACTCAACTAACGAACGAAGTGAGTGACTCACCCAGCGAGCGAAGCGAGCGTCTCAACCAGCGAAGCCCGAAGAGCAAGCGTCTCAACCAGCGAACGAAGTGAGTAACTCAACCAGCGAGCGAAGCGAGTGACTCAACCAGCGAAGCCCGAAGGGCAAGCGACTCAACCAGTGAGCGAAGCGACCCCCTACTCAGCAACCAAATCCTTAGCCCACAGCTCTTTCCCCAAGGAATCATAAATCTTAATATTCATCACTCGTTTTTTCCGTGGTCCAGAAAAGGTCAAAATACCAAAGTTTTGGGTCAAAACTACCGTCCCATCAACTAAGTGGTCATTTTTTTCTGTCAATTTGCTAGGAGTACCCGCAGTCAACGACGACACTGTTAAGTCATAAACCATATTGCCCGCTTTATTTTTATATGCTGACAACTCGGTATGATGCCTATCACCAGTCAAAAAGACTACACCTTTGATATTTTCTTTTTCTATTAAGTCTAGGAGATGCGCCCTTTCTTCAGGAAACAGGCGCACGTAATTTTCATAAACAGCTGCCGTATTTAGGACTTGTCCACCGACCATCACAAATTTAAAAGGGGCTTTACTTTCCGCAAGGCGGCTAACCAACCATTCTAATTGTTCTTCACCGAGCATCTGGCGTTTACCTGTTTTGCGGCTATTGGCGGAGCGATAATAGCGATTATCCATCCCAAAAAACTCCATATCATTGAAAGTAAAATTGCTGGTCACCCCAGGATGCCCGTTAACCCCATAAGACGGGTTGCCCCAAAATAACTTAAAGGTACGCAACGCCACATCTTTCAAAACATAGCTACCATCCAAGTCATTTGGCCCAAAATCATGGTCATCCCAAGTCGCATAATTATGAGCAGAAGCCAATAAAGGCTGCATTTCCGGAAGGGAGCGAGTATGCGTATATCGGTGATAAAACCCAGTCTCCGTAAAGTCCCCTTCACGAGTATAAACATTATCCCCCAACCACAACATCACATCAGGACGCTTCTCATGAATCGCCGTAAATATCTCATAATGAGAGCCATACGGGCGACCTGGGCGGTCATATTCTTTTTCATTGACGTAGGCGCAACTACCTAGTGCCACTGTAAAGCTTGGTGGATCATGGCGATACTGCCACAATTCCTGAGACTGAAACTCCGTAGGATAAGGTAGCTTCACGGGCTTTTTGTTAATCAATAATTCATACTCATAATGATGGCCTTGCTGGACTTCATCAGCCACTAACCTTGCGGTAAAAGCCCCAGCTTTTGACGTCATCGCCGAAGCCGTATGAAGTACTTTTGCCCGATTAGTACCTTTAATCCAATAATCAAAAGACACTTCTGCCGACTCTTTGGTTTGTACCCAGAGCAAGACTTCGCGCATATCACTATACCCCACCATCGGCCCCGACTGAAGCAGAGTGGCTTGCGCAAAAATAGAATTGGAGAGCAAAATCAGGAGAAACAACTTAAAAATTTTCATCTTCTATTTATTTTTCGCCAAAGATAGGTAATTCTCCCAATTTGTTAGGTACGTTGTTATTAGCAAGGTTTAAGAAACCCCTGTTTTAATCTACTCGCTTCGTATTTTTACTTTCATACTTAGGCTTGCCAAGGTTTCTCAAACCGAACAATTGTGCAAAATAAAATTCCGCTCCCTTCATTAGCTATAAACTACAACGACTTTTCGAAGTATGCTCAATACTTGACATCGTCGCAAAAAAAAGGAGTCTAACTAGGACTATTTCGTCTCTTTTGATTATCTTTGTCACTGGAAATCACACTTCCAAGCCGAACCAATTAAATGAATAATAATGCACTACTACACCTTGGGAAAAATCCCTAAAAAAAGGCATGTTCAATTCAGAGATGATTCAGGCAACCTGTATCAAGAAGAGCTATTTTCAACGGAAGGATTTAGCGATATATACTCGTTGATATACCATATTCATCCCCCGACCAAGATGATTCAGGTAGGCGAGCCCTATTCGGTCGCTCCCAAAATCGTCCAAGATCATCAATTGAACCCTAGACGCTTACGTGGGATGAAAATCAAGCCCGAAGATGACTTTATGGATAGCCGCAAACCCGTAATGGTCAATTCGGACATAAAAATAGTCCTTGCCGCTCCACGCTATGGCACCAAAGATTATTTTTACAAAAATGCCGACGCTGATGAGATTATCTTTATCCATAAAGGCAACGGCACACTAAAATCAGTCTACGGTCAGCTACCTTTTAGCTATGGAGATTACATCGTAATTCCCCGTGGGACGGTCTATCAGATTAAATTTGACGACACCGACAATCGGCTGCTCATTCTAGAATCTACCAGCGCCGTCAAAACACCCAGACGCTATCGTGGCGACATGGGGCAATTACTCGAACATTCTCCTTTTTGCGAAAGAGACATCCGAAAGCCACAAGACCTAAAGGCGATTGACGAAAAGGGAGAATTTAAGATTTTTGTCAAAAGACAAGACATGGTTTATCCCTTTGTCTATGAATATCATCCGTTTGATGCCGTTGGCTGGGATGGATATTGCTACCCGTATATTTTTTCAATACATGACTTTGAGCCGATTACGGGAAGAATACACCAACCACCACCTGTACATCAGACCTTTGAAGGCAATAATTATGTGATATGCTCTTTTGTTCCAAGGCTTTACGACTATCATCCAGATTCCATTCCCGCACCTTATCATCACAGTAATATTGACACGGACGAAGTGCTTTATTATGTGGCAGGAGACTTTATGAGTCGCAATGATGTAGAAAAAGCCATGTTAACACTTCACCCGATGGGCATGCCGCATGGTCCACATCCTGGCGCTATTGAGCGAAGTATCGGCAAAAAAGAAACCAACGAGTTAGCCGTCATGGTTGACACATTTAAGCCACTTGACCTTACGGAATGGGCTTTTGAGATTGCTGATGATGACTACTTTAAGTCTTGGCTGTAATTAGCTATTTTGACGCAAGCTCACCCAAACATAAATTAAAATTAAAAAAATGACAAGAGCAGATATTTTTCCAATAAATGGCACCGATCACATCGAATTTTATGTAGGAAATGCCAAGCAATCCGCCATCTATTATCAAGCTGGAATGGGTTTTAAACTTATTGCTTATCGTGGACCTTTGACGGGCGTACCAGATAGAGAATCCTATGTTTTACAACAAGGCAAAGTGCGATTTGTACTGACTTCCGCCCTATCGGATGACCATGAAATAGCCAAGCATGTCGCCATTCATGGAGATGGTGTTAAAGACTTAGCACTCTGGGTCGATGACGCCAAAAAATCTTTTGAAGTAGCTGTTTCTAGGGGTGCGGAGATTGCTTATGAGCCTTATACTATTTCGGACGAACATGGCTCCGTCACGCTTGCAGCTATCAAAACATATGGCGAAACCATCCACACTTTTGTCGAAAGACAGCACTACAATGGTCTCTTTTTGCCAGGCTACGAAGTCAAGGAGAGCCCCCGAGAAGATGCGTCTTGTGGCTTTAAAGTGGTTGATCACTGTGTAGGCAATGTAGGTTGGGGCGAGATGGACAAGTGGGCTAAATTTTATCAAGAAGTGATGGGTTTCAATCTATTAATCACCTTCGATGACAAAGATATCTCCACCAAATACACCGCCTTAATGAGCAAAGTGGTCACCAATAGCAACGGTAACGGCTACATCAAATTTCCAATCAATGAACCCGCTAAAGGTCTTAAAAAATCTCAGATTGAAGAGTATTTGGATTTTTATAAAGGGGCCGGCGTTCAACACATTGCCTTAATGACGGATGATATTATTGAGACGGTAAGTCGCTTGCGCAAAAATGGTATTGAATTTCTGTATGTTCCTGACACCTATTACGATACCGTGACCGATCGCGTCGGCGAAATAGAAGAAGACATGGAAGAGCTAAAAAAACTAAATATCCTAATCGATAGAGATGAAGAAGGTTATTTATTGCAGCTTTTCACTAAGCCTGTGATGAATCGCCCCACCGTTTTCTTCGAAATCATCCAACGAAAAGGCGCCGAGTCCTTTGGAAAAGGCAACTTCCAAGCACTGTTTGAATCCATCGAACGAGAACAAGAGTTGCGGGGGACTCTTTGATAATAAAGCATTTAGGTTCCGGTACTTAACGATTGGGATAGGTTGGCTTTATGCATGCTTATTTTTTGGGATACGGGTAAAAGATAAAGGGCAGAAAATTTTCTTTTAAAATCCGATATATCAACACGTTGCGGCGTTGCGGCGTTGCGTGATTTAAAATTGCGGGCGGCAGCATCACTAAGCACTCTCTAAAGGCAAAAGGGTAAAAGGAAAAAAATTTTCTTTCAAAATCCGATGTATCAACACGTTGCGGCGTTGCGGCGTTGCGTGATTTAAATTGTGGGCGGCAGCAATGTCCCGGGCGGCAGCATAACTCCTAAGCACTCTCTAAAGGCAAAGTACACCATTCTCTTTTAGCTCATTTTAAGGCAGAACTTAATGGAAGTCCCATCACTTGAAGTATCAACTGAAAAAGTATTTTCTTTTTTGTCAAGCAAGATTAAGCGTTTTTTAAAGATATCAATGGCGTGTATTTTATCATCTTTTTTACCTTCTGAATACCCCACCCCATTATCATTTATTTCATAACAAATAAGATTTTCACTCCGAGAAACATTAATGATAATTTCACCTTTTTCCTTTTTATTTCGAAAGCCATGCTCTATGGTATTTTCGACAAAAGGCTGAAGCAATAAAGGGGGAATTTCTACTACATACTCATCAATATCCTTCGCAACATTTATTTCATAAGAAAATTTATCTACAAATCGAAGCTGCTGCGTTTCCATATAGTTTCTTAAGGCATCCAACTCATCGGCTAACAAAATACTTGGCTCGCTAATAAAGTCAAAATTTTGCCTGATTAACTTAGCAAAACGAGACAAATAACTAGCAGTCCTGATGGGATTATTATCGAGCAAGGAGCTCTGAATAGCTGATAAGGCATTGAAGATAAAATGTGGATTCATTTGGGAGCGCAAAACGGTTTGCTCTAGCTCCATTTTATCTTGCTGTAACTTTAACTTTGTATTACGGACACGCTGATAAAATAATATCCCCAACAAGAATAAAAGCAATATGGCACCAGCAAAAATAGCCTTATTTTTATTATTCAGGCTTCGTTCGTGATCCAATTGAACTTTCTTGGCTTCTAATTCATAAGCATTTCTCACTAATTCCAGCTTACTTTCTTTTTCGTCAGCAGCCTGAATAGCAATAACCGAATCCCTTTTTTTTATATAACTTTTGGATACATCAAAGTCTTTTTCATGGACGGCAATCAACAACAAGGCATCATAAATCTCTTTTAAATAAGTATTATTACCCAGTTTATTTTCCATTTTTAGAGCCGCCAGATAATTCTCTTTTGCCAAGGACAAATGCCCTTGATCAAAATAAAATCGCCCTAAATTGCGCAAAGGCAAAGAGCTTTTTCTATCATAATCTAGGCTTATCTTTACCGCTTTTCCATAATAAAGAAGTGCATTTTCAAAGTCAAAAACTTCTTCATAAACAAAACCAATATTATTGTACGTTGCAGATAATGCATCAAAATCTTTGAGTTCTCTTTGGATTGTTGCTGCATCCAAAGTCAATTGAACAGCACCCATCATATCCTTCTTTTGATATCGAAGATAAGCCCATGAATTTAACGCTTTGGCTTCTAATTTTTTGTCGCCCATAGCCCGACATTCCTCCAGAGCCAACTTAATATGCTCCAAAGCTACCTTGGGCTTATCTAAGAAAGCAAAGGAATCACCTAGTAATAGATTCGTTCGGCAAACATATTTTCGATTACCTTCTTTTTGAAAAAGCTTTAATGCCTTTTCAAGGCTTCCGATGGCTTCGGCATCTTTTTCTAAATTAGCTAAATTGCGTCCTTTCTCAAAGTACAACAACGCTTGATGGTGCAGGTCATATTCTTTCTCCTGAATTAATCGGTCAATTTTTTTGACAGAACTTGAAAAATCACCCGACGACACAAACTCAACAAACGATGAATCTGATTGCATCTCGGGTAAGTTAACATGCTGATCCTTAGCTTCCTTGCTACAGCTTTGCAGCAAAAAGACAATAAACAGCAGTAATATATAGCGCAATTGCTTCATTGGTTGGGGGACACCCTAGTTTTCTTAGTATTTAACCGTAAAATTATGCCATTTTTTGGATAATCTCATTTTGATAGAATTTTTCTCAAGTTTTCGCACCTTTCTCTTCGGTATAAAGTATTTTTGCGCAAGCTAAAACTTCAAATATGCTCCAAAAATACAAATCAATTATCTGGGATTGGAATGGTACCCTACTCAATGACGTCGATATATGCTTGGAGATCATTAATCAACTACTCAACCAACAAAACAAACCCCAATTAACAAAAAAAAGCTATAAAAGTGCCTTTGGATTTCCTATTATGGACTATTACCGTCGAATTGGAGTAGATTTTGAGAAAGAATCTTTTGAAGAGTTGACCTTGAAATTTATGGGGAGCTATACGCAGCAGGTCAAAAAATGTGCTCTTCACCAAGAGACATTATCCGTTTTATCGGCCTTGCGGCAAAAAGGACTAGATCAATTCATTTTGACAGCTGCTCACAAAGATAATGTGTTGGAGCTGCTAGAGCACTATGATATCCTACATTATTTTAAGGCGGTTGAAGGTTTGGATAATTTTCGGGCAGAAAGTAAAATTCAGCGGGGGCACCACCTTATCCAAGACTACGAAATCAATCCCAAAACGACTGTTTTAATCGGTGATACTTTGCATGATTACGACGTTGCGCAAGCCCTAAACATGGATGCTATTTTGGTGGCTGATGGGCATCAATCTTGGGAGCGACTGAATCAAGAAACTGATGACAACACATTGGTAATCAAAAGCTTATTGCATTTAATTATTGGGCTTACGCCAAAAAATCGCGATAGCCAATAGCAAAATTTTATTTTTATTCAATTGTGCAATTGTTCGGTTTGAGAAACCTTGACAAACCAAAGCATGAAAGATAAACATACGAAGCTAGTAGATAAAAACAGGGTTTCTTAAACCCTGCTAAAAATTTTGTGGCTCCTCTAAATCAATGGCTCGGTCATTTTTTTGGCAAAAAAGAAGCAACTAACCCCATAAACACTGGCTTTTTTCTATTTAGTGCAAGTTATGTCTTCGGCTGAATTGCGTAAAATAGAAGTTAATGCCTGAAGTGAAGTTTGAAAAAAACGTACCTAAAACCCCGTAGGGGTTTCCCAGCTTAGCCCATAGCAAAGCTATGGGGTAAGAGAAGGTTTGTCGTGTAAATACGTAGGCGTAGCAGGTCACGTTGGAAACTTCTGACGCTGAGTAAGGTGAAATTTGAAGACTTTTAGAGAGAATTTATATCTCATCAAGCACCTTCAAATTTTGCCTTAATCAAGGAAGACGTTGGAGGCGTGGCAGGCTACGTCGGAGTATTGTTTTTTTACCTAACCATTGCTAAATAAAAATTCATATCGACTTTTTGGAGTGGACTCTATTGCTTAAAACCAAATAGTGTCTGGTACACCACCCTACTTCAATTTCAGCCGCCGAGACTCAAAATCCGTCTCTTCGATAGGCAAGCAGGCGGATTCAAATATGCGCATCAAATCATCCGTGTGAGCAGTCACCTTACCCGTTTTTAGGTCTATAAACACAAAATCCATCCAGATAAACGCTTTTAGCTTTTTATGGTGCTCGTCAAACATTCTTAGCTCCACTTTTAGATTATAAGGCGAAAATTCAAAGGCCTGGGACTCCAAGATGACTTTTTCAAACGGAAGAGCGGGGCGAAAAAAGGCCGTTTGGCTAGTGCTCACCACCCATCCTAATTTTTCTTTTACCGCAAGGTCATAAATCTTCAAGCCATAAGCTTCAAAGACCTGGTCTTCACGGGCATTAAGCATATAGTCCACATATCGAGCATTATTGAGATGCCGAAAAGGGTCACAATCCTGAAAACGAATCGTTGCGGTACTGGAAAGTATTTGTTTATTCATTGTATATTTTTTAAACGTTGGTGCAAATCCAACACTTGCTTAATCAGTCCATTTTTCCCATCGTTTAGTAGGACAAAATCTGCCAATTTACGTTTTTCTCTTTCGGGCATTTGGTTTCTAATGCGGCTCAAGACCTGTTTTCTGGTCAGCCCATCCCGCTTGCGCACTCGATTAATTCTAATCTTTTGGGCAGCGAAAACTTCAATAACTGCGTCTAATTCATGAGCAGAGCCCGACTCAAAAAGCAGCGCAGCTTCCTTTAGCGTATAGGGTACGTTTTTTTGTTGGCGATGCCAATGTTCATAGTCCAATTTGACCGCAGGATGCACCAGAGCGTTCAATTTTTTTAGTTTTTCGGGATTATTGAAAGCAATTTTTGCGATAAGGGGACGATTCAGTGAGCCGTCCATCAAATAAGCATCCGTCCCAAAAATATTTTTGATAGAAGTCATCAATTTTTGGTCATTTACCATCAACCACTTGGCGCGGCTATCGGCATAATACACAGGGATACCCAAGACTTCAAAAACCGCTGCGACGGTTGATTTGCCGCTACCTATGCCCCCCGTAATCCCAATTTTTAATTTTTGAAGCGCCACATGATTATATTTACTCAAAAAATCGCTACATTAGCACAAGCTAAATCCAAACAATGGCAAAGATACAACATTTCATTATCCTATTATTTATTTCTTTGGGCACTTGGTGTCCTGCCCAAGACGTCCATTATTCGCAGTATTCGTTTGCGCCGTCGCTATTGTCGCCTGCCCTGTCTTCTAATATCCCGTCGGAGTTTCAAGGAGGAGCGATTTATCGGAGTCAATGGGCATCAGTTCCTGTCAATTACTCCAGTTTTATGGGCTATTTTGACAAAAAGGTTTTGAAGTCCTTCGCGGGCAATGCCTTGGCATACGGTGTTCATTTTCAGTATGATAAGGCTGGGGATGCAGGAATGAGTCTGATGAAAGTCCAATTTAATGGGGCGATTTCTCGCCCTATAAACCCCTTTCTGTCTCTGTCGCTCGGATTTGGCGCAGGCTATGGTAGTCGTCAGTTTAGTCCGGAGAAGTTGAGTTTTGGGAGTCAATTTACCGACCAATATCGCCCAAATACTACATCTGGAGAAATATTTAAGGAGACGAATGTTGGATTTTTGGACTTAACCACGGGGCTAGATGCCCACATCCAAATCAAAAATAAACATCACGGCAATATTGGCTTTTCATGGAGTCATTTTAATCAACCCAAAGTCAGTTTCCTAGGCTCGGATGTATCGCTATCGCCTTCGCTACAACTTTATGCCTTGGGGCATCTCTACCTTTCGGAAAAAACAGATGCACTCATCAATACCATCTATCGGCATCAAGAAGCCTATAACGAAACAGTCATTAGCAGCGGACTAAAATATTATTTGAACAAAGAAATCAATCGCAATCTGGCCGTTTCTTTTTTGGCGGGTATTCGTTTGGGGGATGCTTTCTTCCCCGAATTTCATGTATATTACAAGAACTGGACGGGGGGACTGAGTTATGACGTCAATCATTCAGATTTTAAAGTAGCGACCGCAGGCAAAGGAGGCCCTGAGTTTTCGATTAGATATATCGCCAACCAAATTACCCCCCCAAAAAAGGTAAAAATTTGTCCTATTTTCTAAATTCGCCAACACATTCCATCTATATGAAAAACATCCTGCCACTTCTTTCCCTTCTCTTTATTTCATTTTTTGCGCAAGCTCAATCCCATCGGGCTTTTGCGCAAGCTGGACAAAAAGCACTTCGTGCAGGAAATTGTCAAGAAGCCATGATGGACTTCCAAAACGCCCTCCTAAAACGTCCCCAAAAAACAGAATATGCCTATCTTTTTGCGCAAGCAGCCATCGACTGCCACGCCTTTGAAATTGCCGAAAAAACACTCAAGAATATCATCAATCAATCACCAGATGCGGGGTTTCAGCTAGGGCTTGCGCAAAAAGGACAAGGCAAATATGCCGAAGCAAAATCTTCGTTGGAGACCTATATCACTAATTATCCTTCCGCGACTTTCGTCGAAATCGCCAGAGATGAAATTCAAAATTGCATGTATGCGCTTGCGCAAAAAAGCGACTCTCCCTATGCCATAAAAAACCTAGGCAAAAAGATTAATTCTCCCTATTCAGAGTTTGCGCCCGTGCTCCGTGGGGACACGCTTTATTATTCTAGTTTTCGTTTTGACAATCGCAAAGACTGGGCAATTCCTAGGCGCAAAATATCCAAGGCGGTGTATTCTACAAAGGGGCGCAAAGGACGTCCCATGCGGTATGGTTTTAACCAAGACACGATGTTTACGGCTAATCTTTGCTTTTTGCCGGACGGCTCTGGGGTGTATTATAATCACTGCCAATATAAAAATGGTTTGAAGGTAAGATGCGACCTTTACTTTCGCCCAAAAAAGAAGAAAAGGGGATGGAAAAAACCTATCAAACTGAAAATTAACAACAAAGATTTTACGACAACACAACCGAGCTATTACATTGATAATCAATCTAATAAAGCCTATATTTTATTTTCGTCAGATAGAGATGGTGGACAAGGTCAATTAGATATTTGGATGGCACCAATAACCGACAAACATCAACTAGGTGAGCCGATAAATTTAACCACTATCAATACAGCAGGCAATGAAATCACCCCTTTTTATGACTCGACCAATGCGGTTTTTTACTTTAGTTCGGATGATTATTTGAATATTGGGGGCTATGATATTTTTCGAGTATCAGCGCCTAGCTTAGCACATATCGAAGCAGATATTGAGCCTTTGCCCATGCCCATCAACTCACCCGCAAATGATATTTTCTTTGTCCCAACTGGAGACGGAACAAATGGTTTTTTGGCGTCCAACCGTATCGGTGCGCAATACATCGACAAACAAAATCAACGCTGTTGCAATGACCTATATTCTTGGACTTTCACTCCTCCCAAACCCACCATTCCTGAACCAGAGCCAACCGATACCATCGCCAAATTGGACACGACTCCCCATCTTCCTATCCCGCCCGTTGTTGCACCACCGGAACCCACTTTTACGGAAACGGCACAATCCATGCTGGACTTGCTGCCGATTAGATTATTCTTCGACAATGACGAACCGGACAAGCGAACCACTGCCACCACTACCCAAAAATCTTACTTAGACACCTATCATAAATATTATGCCCGCAAGTCCCAATTTGTCAAATCATTTTGCCAACCTTTGAAAGGTGATAACAAAGAAAATGCCCAATATAAACTCGAAGATTTCTTTGAATACGATGTCAAAGATGGCGGAGAAATTTTAGAAACCTTTTCGGATTTATTGCTGCACGCCTTGCAAAATGGCGAACAAGTAGAAATCATCCTAAAAGGTTATACCAGCCCGAGAGCAAAGACAGATTACAATAAATACCTGGCAGCTAGGCGAATTTCCAGCGTCAAAAATCACTTTAGCCGATTTCAAGATGGTATTTTCAATCAATATCTAAAAAACGGTCAACTCCTTATTTCGGAGCTCCCACTCGGTGAAGCCCAAACCCCAACGGGCATTAGTGATGACCTTTGGGACCGACGTATGTCTGTCTATTCGGTCGAAGCGTCCATGGAACGACGGGTGGAGATTATTGATTTGAAGATTGGGGAGTGATGGATGTGGCCTTGCAAATTGATTTGCAAGGTGGCTCTACACCTAGCTCATCAGGTCATCAAACTCTTTTATAATTCGGTTCACCAACTCTAAAGATATGCCTAATTCGGAAGCTATTACTTGGGGGGTATGGTTCTTTTTATACATTTTGATTACTTGGAAGGTTTGAGCTTCTCCTTTGCGGATGCCGATCTCTTCTCCTTTACGGATGCCTTTTTTGATTAGTCTGTCATACATGGTCATAGCTTTGAATTTTACAGATTTTAGGGACTTTGCCTTTTCTTTGCTTCTTGTTCTCAACGGGCTAAAGCCCATTGTACTTTTGCCTAGCTCATCAGGTCTTCAAACTCTTTTATAATTCGGTTCACCAACTCTAGAGATATGCCTAATTCGGAAGCTATTGCTTGGGGAGTATGATTCTTTTTATACATTTTGATTACTTGGAAGGTTTGGGCTTCTCCTTTACGGATGCCGATCTCTTCTCCTTTACGGATGCCGATCTCTTCTCCCTTTCGGATGCCGATTTCTTCTCCCTTGCGGATGCCGATTTCTTCCCCCTTGCGGATGCCGATCTCTTCTCCCTTACGGATGCCGCTCTCTTCCCCCTTGTGGAAGCCTTTTTTGATTAGTCTGTCATACATGGTCATAGCCTTAGATTTTACGGGTTTTGGTAATTTCTCAATCATTGTATCCCAATTTTTGTCAGAAATCTGGTTAATACTTATTAAATAAACGAAAGTAACTTCCAAAAAGTTCTTGCCTAATTGATAATCCACATACTCCAAAGAACGGTGGACAATACGGTCAAAATGCCTAATCAAATACTCATTATTTCGACCAAACTTCAAAGCCATAGCCATATTAACCACCATCGCATTAATGTGCATTCCAAGAATTTCTTCTTCCGAATATTCCGATAGGTCAACCAAAATGTAGTCAAATATAGGCAAAAATTGTCTAAAATACTCGGTTGGAAGTGAAAAAAAATCATCAAGCCCTTTCTTTTTCCATTTTCCCTTGCCATGATAGATGACCAAAGGTATAACCAAAGGTCTTTTGGCGCCTTGCCTGACTTGGTGCTCCCAAATATTGGGCAAATACCTATGCAATTGAAAAATAGTCTCTACATCACAATAGCTCTTATGCTCAAATAACAGGCTAACAAATACATCCTGCTCCATATCTTTAAACCGAGTCCTATATATAATATCCGATATAGAAGACTGTAGGTCTTGGTCTATAAAAGAGTCCGTGACTTGTTCAAAGTACTCCATCTCCAAAGCATCAATCACTTCTTTCGGGACAAAAGCCTTGACAAAATCTTTAGCAATTTCTACATTTGACAATACAGCTCGAAAATATTTATCGTGTGGATTGTTTAATTCATTTTTCATTTTGTATGTTTGAAAGGCAAAGAAAACAACTTATTTTTTACAAACCAAATTATTTCAAACATAACAATTTAAATACATTTTCTCCCGTTTTGGCACAGCAGGATTTGCGGCGAAACTTTGATCATTAAAGGTTAAAAACCCTTGACCTTTAGTTCTTTGCAAGTACCTACCTAGCCTTTTGATAATTTATCGCTTGATGCCTATTTCTCTGTAAGCTTTCGCAAAAGGCCTTGATTTTTTGTAACTATTTAGGTACCACAGATTTTTGCCACAAATTACCCTTTCTGCCTAAAAATAGGAGAACCTAAACAGTTACGATTTTTTCAGGTCATTAGGCTTATAGAGTTCTTAGTTTATTGGGTTCTGAATTTACTTTTAGCTTGTTTAGGCTTGAGAATAGGCATAGTTAGATCGCTATCTTAGTGGGGTAAGACAATATAGAGTATGAGTGGTTCATTAATGATGCTTCACCATGGATTTTATTCTTTTGGACTTTAGCTGGCTAAGCTTTAGGAAACCATTTTAAAAAACCGTATCCTAAACCAGCAACCCCTTCCGAATCTTCTTCCAAAGGCCCATCAAGACAAAGGTACAAAACCCTGCTCCTACGGCTAATCCTAGTCCGAGCGATGTGTTTCCATACAGAAAATTACCGATAGAGAACAAGACTAAGTAAACGAGTAATGTGCCTACGACCGTCGCCAATATTCCTGTCGGCAAATGGCTATTAGACGCCGAATTATTGACGATATCTTGATTGGATTTTTGGATTACAGGCTTCCAACCTGCGCTATCAGGTTGTATTTTTTTATAAAAACGCTCTAAGACTTCTTGTTTTTCTGGTGGAGTCAAAAAGGTGACGACCAACCAAATAATCGTCGTAGCCAATACAACAATAGGAAATTTTGTCCAGTCTTCTAACATACCGGCATGAAAACCTGATGCGTCTGAAAATCCAAATAACGTCCGCCCTACTTGCGTAAAATTAAACAGAATGGAGATGATGCCTGAAGCAAACATGGCGGCAATCTCACTCCAAGCATTTATCCGCCACCAAAACCAACGAAGTAAGAAAATCAATCCCGTACCCGCTCCAAATAAAATAACGATGTCAAAAATCTGCTTAACATTCTGTAAGTTCAGCGCAAATACCGCACTCAAAAACATCATCAAAACGGTAGAGATTCGTCCGACATTTACTAATTCCTTTTCACTAGCATCTTTTTTGACAAATCGTCTGTAAAAATCATTGACGATGTAGGATGAGCCCCAATTCAAATGAGTAGAAATCGTACTCATATAAGCGGCCATCAAGGAGGCTAAGACTAGACCTAGGAGACCTTGCGGCAAATAATTAAGCATGGCAGGATAGGCCAAATCATTGCCTATCTTGTCCGCAGGAATATGGGGAAATGCCGTCTGCAAACTCTGTAAATCAGGAAAAACCACCAAGGACGCCAACGCCACCAAAATCCAAGGCCAAGGACGTATCGCATAATGCATGATATTAAAAAAGAAGGTGGCTCCTATTGCGTGGTCTTCATTTTTGGCGGCGAGCATTCGTTGGGCTATGTATCCACCGCCGCCAGGCTCCGCACCAGGATACCACGCACTCCACCATTGCACCGCCAAAGGAACTATTAACAACTTGATTATCAATGATTTATTAGAAAAATCGGGTAACATCGGAGCTTTATCCAAGACTAATTGATTACTCATCAACTTGCCCAAGCCACCGACTTCGGGAAGGTTAATGATGTAATAAGCTGCCCCAAAAGCCCCTATCATCGCAATAGAGAACAAGATAAAATCAGTATAAACAACTCCCCGAAATCCGCCTATCGCACTAAAAATAACAATCACAATGCTAGTACTTACAATCACTTGCATCGGCGATAACCCTAGCATGATGCCACCGATTTTAATGGCTGCCAAAGCCACTACAGACATCACCAAGACATTGAATATTAATCCTAAGTAAACAGACCTAAAACCCCGCAAAAATTCGGCGGCCTTCCCCCCATATCTTAACTCATAGAACTCCATGTCGGTATTGACATTTGACTTACGCCAAAGCTTGGCATACACAAAAACCGTCAACATGCCTGTAATCAAAAATGCCCACCAAACCCAGTTGCCAGAAACTCCGTCTCCACGGACGATATCCGTTACCAACAATGGTGTATCAGCCGCAAAAGTCGTTGCCACCATACTAAAACCAAGTAACCACCACGGCATGCTTTTTCCCGAAAGGAAGTATTCTGATGTATTTTTACCAGATGTTTTGGAAGCCCATAGCCCTACACCTAGCACAACTAAAAAGAAACTGCCAATAATCCCCCAGTCTAATGTCGAAATATTCATTTGCTATTCTTAGATTTTGTAAAGCCTAAAAGTAAGAAGAATTATTGGGTAACTGCTTAGGTTCTTGCTTTTTTTTTGCCTTTTGCTAGATGCTGAACGCTAGTTTCTAGATGCTAGTTGCTGGACGCTAGTGCGTGGGATGTCGAGCCGAACGGCCGTTCGGGTGTCTAGCAATCGGTTCTAGTTGCAAGAACAAGGGAAAAAGTCAAATTCCGACTCGCATATATTCTATTTTTCACTAATACATTAATCTAGGTTAATCAGCAGATTAAAGCACAAAAGCGTCTTTCGGTGCATAATTGTTTTATCATTAACAAGTAGTAGGCCTTCAAAACCTTGCATTTCTGCAAAAGAAAAGGCTTTTTTGTAGAGCTTTTCAGGCTCCTTAGGGCTAAAAAAAGCTAAATATACTAAAGATAGAAGGCATTTTGCCTGACTACCAAACCGAAAAGACAAAATACAGATGAAGTACCTACTTACCTTATTTCTTTCAGGCATTTTTATTTTTGCATGTGCTTCTTCTAGCACCGAATCGAGCGCGCCCAAGGCACAAGAAGCCCTTGAATTGACAGCGGACGGGGACAGTCTGCACATGGTTTTTAACCTAAAAAATCAACCTGCTGGCAAAACCAAATTGGTAGGTATGTTTGAAGACCAAAGGTTTATCGTTGATTCTGCGGTGATAGATGCCAATGGGCACTTCGAAATCAAACGTAAGAAGCTTTTGCCGCAAGGCTTCTATTATTTTATCCTACCAGGTCAAAAAGCACTACAGTTTTTATTGGATAGAGATCAGATATTTGAGTTTTCTGGAGACATGGCTAATATTGCAACTACGTCAAGTATAAAAGGCTCTAGATGTGTAGAATTATTTTATGATGGGATGAAATTTGACGCCACTTCGGGTCTCGGCGCCAAAATACAGGCAGTAGCACCAAGACTCAAAGGCAAGCCAAATTCTCCAGAGTTTCAATCTGCACTTAAAGAATACAATCGCTTATTGGACCAAGTTGATGAAAAGATAGCGAGTTATCAAAAATCAGATCCCGATAATTTTTTCACGAAGTTTAAGGTAGGTGGCCAGAATCCTAGGCTTAAATATCCAATCAAAGCCAATGGGTTATTAGACACCACCAAGCAAGTTTATGACTACCGAGTTCATTTTTGGGATGGCTATGACTTTGCAGAAAAAGACCTGTTGAGAACGCCTGTTTTTGCGAATAAGATCAAGCGATTCTTTAAGGAATTAATCCCTTTACAACAAGATTCTATCATCAAATATACAGACAAACTAGTTCTACAAGCTGGGGACAACCCTGCTTATTTTAGAGCAATAACCAACTGGGTAGCTCTACAATTTGAGCCTGCACATACTAATCTAATGGATGGAGAAGCGGTTTATTCGCATATCATCGGCAAGTATTTTACGGATGAAAAAGCAACCTGGAGTACCCCAGAAGACTTAAAGAAACTACGTGCTAGAGCTGCTGAGATGACCCAGAGTTTGATTGGCAAGAAAGCCGGCAATGTCACTGCCAACGACAAAAATGGTCAAAGTCAGACCTTGTATGATTTAAAAGGTGATGTCGTCGTGGTATTTATCTATAGCCCAGACTGCGAACATTGCCAGGAGCAAGCTCCAATTTTGAAGAAAATCTATAAAGAATGGCATCCAAAGGGAGTTGATGTGTATTCTATAGCAGCTAATACTACCGAAAAAGAATGGCGCGATTTTGATGCGAGATTTCATTTTCCTTGGGTGGATATTTTTGATGCCACCAATGCGAGTTGGTATCCTAAATATTTTGTGGACATCACTCCTGAAGTCTATGTGCTAGACAAAAATCGTAAGATTGTTGCAAAAAATATTAATGTGAAGCAGTTGCCTATCTTGTTTAAAAGGTATTTAAAATAGGTCTCTCGCTTGCTGGTTGAGTCGTTCGCTGCGCTCTCTGGCTGAGCGCTTGTCCTTCGGACTTTGCTGGTTGAGACACTCGCTTCGCTTGCTGGTTGAGTCGTTCGCTGCGCTCTCTGGTTGAGTTGCTTGTCCTTCGGACTTTGCTGGTTGAGACACTCGCTTCGCTCGCTGGCTGAGTCGTTCGCTGCGCTCTCTGGCTGAGCGCT
>CAMZKG010000049.1 GCA_947311105.1 uncultured Saprospiraceae bacterium | reverse complement strand
GCGCTCTCTGGTTGAGCGCTTGCCCTTTGGGCTTCGCTGGTTGAGTCGCTCACTTCGTTCGCTGGTTGAGTCGTTCGCTGCGCTCTCTGGTTGAGACGTTTGCCCTTTGGGCTTTGCTGGTTGAAGGAGTTGAAACCAGAGTCCGACATCCACTATCGTCACCAAATCCGAACAAAATTGAAAAAAAAGCATTTAAGTAGGTATCATAATCAAATCCATAGATGTACCTAGTAAAGACACCAGCAATAGCTAAACAATTATTTTGCGATTATTTGTGGGATATCCCCACAAATGAGAAGGTACTGTATTTTACTTTTGATGATGGTCCTATCCCCGATGTGACTACGATGGTTTTGGATATCTTGAATGATTTTTCTGCCAAGGCAACTTTCTTTTGTGTCGGTGAAAACGTGGAAAGAAATCCTAAAATTTATCAAAGAATCTTAGACGACGGTCATACCGTAGGTAACCATACCTTTAATCACCTAAATGGTTGGAAAACCCCAAAGGATGTCTATCTAAATAATGTAGCCAAATGTAGCAAATTGGTTAACTCTAAGCTTTTTAGACCCCCTTACGGGAAAATCACCCGCGAACAAGCGTCATTCATCAAGCCAGATTACAAAATTGTAATGTGGGACATTCTTTGTGGCGATTTTGATCAAAAAGTCTCTTCTAAGGACTGTTTTGCGCGTATGAAAAAACATGCTAAGCCTGGCTCTATTATCGTTCTGCATGATAGCGTCAAAACAAAAAATTGTGTACAGGCAGCTCTTCCAGAAACTTTAGCTTTCTTTTTGGAGCAGGGTTACCGTTTTGATGCGCTCTCTCCTAGTATTTAGGTAGCCTAGTAAAGCTGGGAAGCCCCTACGTTTTTTTTTCTTCCTGGCTTTTCTGCTTTCTGCTTTCTGCTTTCTGCTGGTGGTGGGGGGGTACTGCCCCAAATTTCATTTGGGGTAAAACTGGGGAACCCCTACGGGGTTTGGGGGTGGGCTTGTGGCTTTTTTTTGGCTGTGTGGTTGCTTTTTTTGGGGATTCTTGGCTTTCTGCTTTTCTGGTGCTGGTGGTGGTGCTGCGTACTGCCCCAAATTTCATTTGGGGTAAAGCTGGGGAACCCCTACGGGGTTTGGGGGTGGGCTTGTGGCTTTTTTTTTTGGGGATTCATGGCTTTTCTGCTTTCTGCTGGTGCTGGTGCTGCGTACTGCCCCAAATTTCATTTGGGGTAAAGCTGGGGAACCCCTGCGGGGTTTTGGGGTGGGCAAATTCGTGAATTTGCCATACAGAAGTGGGCTATTGCTTGAAAATTTGGTGATATAGTTTGGCTTTTTCTGGAAACTTCTGTTTAAATAGCTCTTTTTGCTCTAGATATAACACCGCACCGACAATCCCTTCATCAAAAGTCGGCAACCCAATAGATGCTTGCACTAAAGCTTTGGGGGTCAAAAACTGTAATCCAAAAATCTTCCAATCTTTATCATCAAAAGTAGGAAAGGTGACATTTTCATTTTTTGCGAAAGCAGAAATCCACTCGTATAAAGCAATGTTAAAAATATTACCAACTCCCTTAAATTGATTGATGACTGGACTTGATGCAAAAATAAGCACTCCATCTTCATGGAAAGTCTCTGAATGATGCAATTTTTTATAGGTTGGACTCGGAAAAGGATGGGGATAAATTACAATACGCTCATGAGAATTAATCAAATAATCATCTAACCCAAAAGTAACTCGTACGCCTTCGGCAGCAATCATCGTCTTTAACGGCACAGGCACTTCTTTACCCACTTTTGGTGTAAACTCCTTCGCCATGATAAAATAATTCAGCCGCAATAGAAACTTATCTTTATCAGAACCACTGAGCTGATTAAAATAATCAAAATGTTCTTTTAAGAATTTTATCATATTGGGGCTCGGCTTCGGTGGATAACGCTGCGCCCACCACCACTCTACCTGCGGTTGAAACATATACAAAACCACCAAGGCCACAAAAAAAATAGAAATAAATATCGCATAGTCTTTAGTAGGATCCATCACCATCAAACCTATAAGAATCAACATGGGCGTCGCCAAAAGAAGGGCAATCAACTTAGCAATTTTCATTTTTTTTAGATTTTTTTACAAAAGTATTTGCATTTCAAAAAAGAATCATTATCTTTGCATCCGCTTTGAAAGACAAGCAACCGGTACCTTAGCTCAGTTGGTAGAGCACAGGACTGAAAATCCTGGTGTCCCCAGTTCAAGCCTGGGAGGTACCACAGAAGGAAGCAATCGAAAGATTGTTTCCTTTTTTTGTATCCCTACTCAATGACAGTAACTTTCATAAAATTAGTTTTCAACCTTTTGGAGATGGGCATGCTACCAGTATTAACGATAGCATCTCCAGGTTTCACTAATTTATTTTCTTTCAAGATGGTTGTAACATCTTCAATGGTTTCATCGGTAGAAGAGAATTTATCGTAGTAAAAGCATTTTACGCCCCAGCAAATACTCAAAGCCCCCAGAAGTGCTTTTTGCCCCGAAAAGATAAAAATAGATCCTTTGGGTCTAAAGCTAGACACTTTGAAGGCCGTGTACCCCGAAACGGTTAATCCTGCTACCCCAACGGCTCCGATCTCATTGGCAGTCAAAGCAGAATTAAAACAGACCACATCAGAGAAGAATAAAGAAGAACGCTTGATCGGCTTAGGCTTAAAGCCTAAATAACCAGAAGATTTTTCTGTTTCTCGGATAATTCGGTTCATATATTTGACTACTGGTAGCGGAAACTTGCCTACGGCAGTTTCGCCACTCAACATCAACGCATCCGCCCCATCCAGTACAGCATTAGCCACATCGGTTATTTCGGCACGAGTAGGAGAAGGATTGACAATCATAGAATCCATCATCTGGGTAGCGACGACAACGGGTCTAGCCCATTGGATACAGTGTTTTATGATTTTCTTTTGGATACCCGGCAATTTTTCGACAGGCATCTCCACCCCCAAGTCCCCACGGGCAATCATAACTCCATTGGATGCTTTAATGATTTTTTTGATTTTTTTAACGGCTTGGGGCTTCTCGATTTTGGCCATCAATTTTGCAGGATGTCCCGCTTCGTCCACATATTTACGTAAGTCCATCATGTCTTCGGGAGTCCGCACAAAGGAAAGGGCTATCCAGTTAAATGGCTGGGTAAGGATGAATTTCAGATCCGTCAAGTCTTTTTCCGTAAGGCATGGCAAAGACACATCCGTATCTGGTAGATTCACACCTTTATTGGAAGACAACACGTCTCCGTGCACGACTGTTAATTTTACTTCATCGACCCCATTGGTCTCAGCGACTCTCAAAACCACCTTTCCATCATCGACCAAGACACGGTCACCAGGATGTACGTCCTGCGCAAACTTAGCATAACTCATGTACACCTTCTTCGCATTACCTACACAAACGGTATTGGTAAAAGTCAAAATCATACCTGATTTTAGCTTTAGTCCATCGCCTTCCATTTGTCCGACTCTCAACTTGGGTCCTTGTAAATCAGCCAGAAGCCCGATATGAACCCCATTTTCTTCGTTGATCCGAGTGACATGGCTGATGATTTTTAATTTATCTTCGTGCACACCATGCGAAAAATTCAATCTAAACATATCCACTCCTGCGGCGACAAGAGATTTTAGCTGTTTGTAGGTAGAAGAAGCGGGTCCTACTGTAGCAATCACCTTTGTTTTCTGCCTTTCGTCAATTCTCATATATCTTATATTCTCAAAATTAGTGAAGGACAAAGGTAGCGATAAAATGTGTCCTAACATCCATCTGCGTGACCTAAAAAAGGCAAAATAGTCTAATATTCTCCGTATATTTGAAAATAATTAGAAATAACGGTCCAAGCGATTTTAGCCATAAACAGTTGATTGTCAAGGGGATGATATATTATGTTAATAAATTCTTAAGTAAAAAAAAGCTAAAACCTTTGGACAAAAGCCATGTTTAATGTTTCTTTGCACCAAATTTAATCACAAAATTAGAATAAAAATGTCTAACATTGCTGACAAAGTACGCGCTATCATCATTGACCGTTTAGGAGTAGATGAAGCAGACGTAACCACAGAAGCCAACTTCATAAATGATTTAGGAGCTGACTCACTTGACACCGTAGAGCTGATTATGGAATTGGAAAAGGAATTTGATATTTCTATACCAGATGAAGAAGCTGAAAAAATCCAAACAGTTGGAGAAGCGGTATCATACGTTGAAAAAAATACTTAAATACTAGTATTTAGCTAAGTAAATGGCGGATAGAATATTTTCTATCCGCTGTTTTTATGTCTGATTGTCGATAGCCTATAACTAGAGCACAATCAAGCAAAGACAAGTAGTCGCCCATCAAAGGTCTGCCCTACTTAACCACATGTAAAAGTGCCTGTTTTCTGCCTAAAATCTGGGTATTTAAAGGAGTTACTATTTATTTTTACTAACATGCCAAAAATAATCTGCTTTTTTTGCTAGATTCTGTCTATTTAGCACTAAATTTGGACTTGGATTAATGTAATTAAGATTAATGAAAAGAGTTGTCGTAACAGGAATGGGGGCTTTAACCCCTATAGGAAATAGCTTGGATGCTTATCACCAAGCTCTAAAAGATGGTAAAAGTGGGTGTGCACCTATTACGCTATTTGATGCCGAAAAATTTAGGACTAGATTTGCCTGTGAAGTCAAGGATTTTGATGCCGCAGCACTTGTTGGTCGCAAAGAATCTCGTCGGATGGACAGATTTGCCCAGCTAGCCATGGCGGCAGCGGATCAAGCTGTAGCGGATGCTAATCTAGACTTAGCGTCTTTGGATTTAGATAGAATTGGGGTGATATGGGGTGCAGGAATTGGGGGCTTGACAACTTTGCAGCAAAATATATCTGATTTTGCGACAGGTAATGGCACCCCTAGATACAGCCCTTTTATGATTCCTAAAATGATTCCCGACATTGCTCCAGGATTGATTTCCATCAAATATGGATTTCGCGGCCCCAACTATGCCACGGTATCTGCTTGCGCAAGCTCATCTCATGCCATGACCACTTCCTTGGACTTAATTAGATTGGGCAAAGTAGATATGATGATTACTGGTGGCTCTGAAGCGGCCATCTCCGAGACAGGAATGGGTGGATTCAATGCGATGAAAGCCCTTTCCGAAAGGAATGATGATCCAGCGACCGCATCTAGACCATTTGATGCTGACAGGGATGGATTTATTCTTGGCGAAGGCGCAGGCGCTTTGGTTTTTGAAGAATATGAACATGCCTTAGCCCGTGGCGCCAAAATATACGCTGAAGTTATTGGTGGTGCCGCTACAGCTGATGCCCATCACATTACAGCGCCACATCCAGAAGGCCTAGGCGCTAGAAATGTCATGAAAAATGCCGTCGCTGATGCAAAAATAAATCTTGAAGACATTGACTACATCAATGTTCACGGTACTTCTACCCCACTAGGAGATATTGCAGAAACTAAAGCCATAAAAGAACTTTTTGGGGAGCATGCGTATAAGCTCAATATTAGCTCTACAAAGTCCATGACTGGGCATTTATTGGGTGCTGCTGGAGCCATCGAAGGGATTGCCTGTATATTAGCCATAAAACATAGTTTTGTTCCACCAACAATCAACCATTTTACGGATGACCCCAATATCGACTCAAAACTTAACTTGACATTCAATAAACCCCAGTTCAAACCCGTTAATATTGCCATCAGTAACACTTTCGGATTTGGAGGACACAACGCATCTATTATTTTTAGAAAAATTTAATCACTTGTTCAAATTAATACATAAAATATACAATCTATACTTTTCCAAGGAAAAAGCCTTGGCAAGAAGAATATACCAATTATTAGGCTTTGTTCCCGCAAAACTAAGCTTATTTAAGCTTGCATTTTATCACAAATCGTCTCACAACCAAAATGCCAACTCCCTACGCAATAATGAACGCCTAGAGTTTTTGGGAGACGCTATGCTAAGTGCCATCGTCGCCGAATATTTGTACCTTAAATACCCAGAGAGCGACGAAGGTTTTATGACAAAAATGCGCTCTAAAATAGTCAAAAGAGATTCTTTGAACACCATCGGTGCTAAGATGGGGCTTGATGAGCTTTTGGAGCAGTATAACGATACTAAGATTTCGCAATCTATGCTCGGCAATGCTTTTGAAGCGCTTGCCGGAGCCATTTATTTTGAATTGGGCTACCAAAAAGGCAAAAAACTAATCATTAATAAAATTCTACGTCAGTACCTTGACATCCATGACCTAGAGACTTATGATGATAATTATAAAAGCCAATTGCTTGAGTGGTCTCAAAAACATTCTAAAGCCATTGAATTTAGGACGGTTTCTAAGTATAAACTACAAAAAAGAGATCGATTCAAAATTGCAGTTATTGTAGATGGCAAAAAATATGGTGTCGCTGACGACTTTAACAAAAAAAGCGCTGAACAACATGCTGCTCAATCGACCCTAAAAATACTTGGTCTTGCCAAAGAAAGACCTGCTTCGCCCAAAACTGGTGGTCCGAATTCCACTAGCTCCCGCAGCCGCATGAAGTGGTAGCCATCCCTTTCCTGTCTTAAATAAAATCCCATGCCTGACAAACGCATCCTTTTAATGACGCAAGGTGCTCAGGTGCTTCTTAATTGGCTAGAAGATGTCATGAATCAAGGTATTGCCCAACTAAAAACGACCAACGCTACTTATTGGGAAAATCTGGCTAGCTTGATGGTCGATCACAAATTGGGTAGTATCGCGCGTCGGCTAAGGCGATTTGGGCCTATCATTCAGGAGCAAGAGCTTTGGTTTGACACCATCCTTTCGGAAATAGGTCAACTTTATCTCATTGCCAAGGGGCTTTCGCAAATAGATATGCACCATCCTATTGTACGTGCAGAAATTTTGGCGCAAGCAGGAAAATCCATAACAAAAAAGGAAATTCTAGCCACTAGCCCCACCCATCAACCTATCTTGACTATGGGTCATAGTTTTGGACAAGAAGAACAACTATCCTTTCGGAAAACATGGTATTGGTTGGAAGATGACCAGCATTTTGCCATGGAATTAGATTTTATTGTTGGACGCCAAAACTCTTTTCCTAACACTTTGCCTATTGGGCTTGCGCAAAAAGCATCCATTTTCGACTACCCTTCTACCCTACCTTTTAGGATTTTGGTACAAAATGCTCAACGATACACCCAAGAAATCACCCCCAAGATGTTCCCTAATTTTAGCGATATGCTACAACAGTTTGGCATTGCTTTAGGCAAAAATCCTTGGCTAGTGGATTTCCCCTGCATCATCCAAAGTATTACGCCAACGCTCCACCAAAACAACATTCAACTTACCGACCAAAACGGCGATACCTTAGAAGTGAATTATCATTATGGTGTTGCCAACTTTCTTTCGTTATACGCAGGGAAACAACCTGTTCACTTATTTGGGACGTGGGATGGTCGTGAATTTCTGCCCATTAGTCTTGTCCTAAATGGTCTAGTAAAACAAATACGACTACCCAAACCCGCACGAAAACAAAATGATTGGGATATTTTTTAACGTAAGTGCAATGTTATTTTTGTAACCTAGCTGGAATGTATTTTCTTTATGGCAAACTACGAGAAAATGCCAATAAACAATCCACACGACCGATTTTTTAGGTCAGTCTTTTCAGAAAAAGAAGTAGCGCTTGGCTATTTAACAACATTTTTACCAGATACTATTCTAAGTGAATTAGACCTAAGCTCCCTTGAATTAGAGAACAACTCTTACATAAATGAAACACTACAAGAACACTTCTCGGACGTTGTTTATCGGGTACAATTCAAGCAAAATACAAAGCAAAAATCACATGAAAAGCAAAATGAAATATGGTTAAGCTTTTTATTTGAGCACAAAAGCTACCCCGTAGAATTTATTTATTTACAGCTATTGCAGTACATCGTCAATGTATGGGCTAATTTGCGTAAGCAAAAAACAAATCTTAGACTCATCATCCCTATTATTGTGTACCACGGCAAGGATGGATGGAAAATACAAAGAATGGAAGACTTTTTTTATCTGCCAAATGAGCATTTTAAGCAATTTTTGCCTATATTTGATTATGTATTGACAGATTTATCGGCAGTTTCGGATGCTCGCATTTCCCAAATTCGGAAAAATGTAAAGCTATATAATGCACTAATGGCACTAAAGCATAGTCGAAACTTGCGGTTTATTTTGGACAATTTGGGGCTTATTTTGGCAAATGCAGAAGAATATTTAGAAAAACAAGGCGGTCTAAACTTTTTTAGAACTGTTATCGTTTATTTGTCAAGCACGACAAATCCAAAAAAATCCGAATTCCTACAGTCTGTCCGTCAACTGAACCCTAAGCTAAAAAAGAACGTCATGACTTTATATGAACAATTTGTCCAAGAAGGTATCCAAAAAGGTATCCAAAAAGGTATCCAAAAAGGTATCCAAAAAGGTAAAATCGAAACTCTTCGACAAACCACCATCCGAATGATAAAAAAAGGTGCAAACAATGGATTTATCATGGATATTTTGGATGTAGATGAAGATTTTATCGATAAGATACGCAAGGAATTAACCCTAAGCTAAAAAAGAACGTCATGACTTTATATGAACAATTTGTCCAAGAAGGTATCCAGAAAGGTATCCAGAAAGGTAAAATCGAAACTCTTCGGCAAACAACCATCCGAATGATAAAAAAAGGTGCAAACAATGGATTTATCATGGATATTTTGCAGCTATTCTCGGTATGATAAAAAATACATATGAACAAATAATATATTAAGAAGAATGCAATAAT
>CAMZKG010000048.1 GCA_947311105.1 uncultured Saprospiraceae bacterium | reverse complement strand
TTGCCTGCGGCGTTCAACTTGCCTGCGGCGTTCAATTTGCCTGCGGCGTTCAACTTGCCTTCGGCGTTCAACTTGCCTTCGGCGTTCAATTGCCTTCGGCGTTCAACTTGCCTTCGGCGTTCATTTGCCTTCGGCGTTCAACTTGCCTTCGGCGTTCAAGGGGGGCATGGGCTTGTGGCGCCCACTTTTCCCTTTAACACACGTTATACCGCTACACCGCTACACCGTCATACCGCTACACCGCTACACCGCTACACCGTCATACCGTTACACCGTCATACCGCTTTACTTCCTTGTCAAAGTTAAATCCCCCAAGGAGCCTAGGCCCGATAGATTCAGTTTGATGACATCACATTGATTATCCTTTACATCAAAAGTAGAGGCAACATAGCCAGAAGAGCCACTACCTGCTGGGGCAGCCGCCTTAAATTTAATTTCGGTTTCAGATAAGATTTCATAAGTCTTATAAGTATAAGCAACTCCTTGTGAAGCCCCCCCTACGATAGCATCATCTGGATCATCGTAAGTACCATCATCCTTAAACTCGATCATTGACTGACTTCCAGATGCATCACGGGACTCCCAAGTTCCCACTATATTTTTCTTTAATTCTGGGGGGGTACAAGTATCTTCTACCTTGTCTTCTACTTTGTCCTTTTTACAACTTGTAGCTGTAGTCATCAACAACAACCCTACAAACAGGAATATTAAATTTTTCATATTTTGTTTTTAAATGAATAAATCGCAAATTTAAATTTTTTATCGCACAAAAAAAAAAAGCAAGCACAGTACAGCCCGTTACTTCCATAAAATATACATTCGAATTTTCTTTTCAGTAATGCCGGATTATGGTCTACTGTACCTTCTTTTGTCTGCACAAAATTAGAGCAACATGCCAAACAAATTAAAAAAGCTAGAGCAATCAGTTGCATTCTATGCAAACGATGGCTTAATTAAAAAATTACGCTTGCTAATCCACCAATAATTATTTGCCAAACAAACCCAAATGCAATACAAAAGATGACCATTATCACCATTAACAAAACTTTTTAATGACGCAAATCACCACTAACACTATGCAAAGGTTTGCACAAACCGCTTATTTTTGTCGCAAGACATAAAATCAAAATAACATGACATCTAGAGAAAGAGTATTCCGAGCACTAAATGGTGAAGAAACAGACAGACCACCTATCTTTGTCACACTTACTCCAGAAGCAGCCCAAAAGCTTTCCAAACACATTGGAGTACCTTACGAAGAACCGTTTGATTCTTTACTTTCTACTCGTATGTCACACATGAATTTACTGACTAAACTAGGCAATGATTGCGTAGGTATAGCAGCAACTTCTCCGACCAACAATCCTACTCGACTAATCGATGAAGAAAAAGGGGTTTATGAAAATGAATGGGGCATGCAATTTGTCAGTGTCGGACTTTACAATGAATTTTACAAATACCCCTTAGCCCATGCTTCGTCGGTAGAAGATATCGAAAATTACAACTGGCCCGACCCTTATGCAGAAGGGCGCTACGATGCCGCGGCAGAACTTATCGCCAAATACAAGGGAGAATATGCTATTGTTGCAGACTTGGAAACATCATTTTTTGAGACCAGCTGGTATCTAATGGGTATGGAAAAACTCCTGATGGATATGGCAATGGAAGAAGACCATGTATTTGCTCTATTCGACAAAGTCATGGAAATCAACACTAAAGTAGGTTGCAAACTCATAGAAATGGGTGCAGATATTATTTGGGCAGGAGATGATTTTGGCACGCAGCGGGGCATGATGATTTCTCCAGATATGTGGCGCGAAGTATTCAAGCCACGCATCAAGTGGATGTTTGAAGAGTTTCGAAAAGTTAATCCTGATATTAAAATTGCTTGGCATAGCTGTGGCTCTATTATCCCAATCATCGAAGACTTTGCAGAAATAGGCTTAGACATCCTAAACCCAATTCAACCTTTAGCCGAAGGCATGGAGCCAAACTTCTTAAAAGAAAATTACGGCAAACAACTTGCTTTTTTTGGTGGTATTGACATCCAACATCTTTTGCCAAATGGCTCTCAAGAAGACATCCAATCAGAAGTCAAACGACGTATTGAAATCCTTGGAAAAGGTGGAGGCTACATCATCGCCCCTGCTCACAATATCCAAGACGATACACCTGTCGAAAATATTTTGGCCTTCTATGAAGCTGTTTTTGATTACGGCAAACAGGAATATCCAATCCCAACAAAATAACTCAAAAATTTAAACTATGATAGATTACGCACAGCTCAACCAATACCTCTACGAAGGCAAGGCTAAAAAAGTACAAGAAATGGTTCAACAGGCTTTGGACGAAGGCATCCCAGTATCAGAAGTCCTTTCGGAAGGACTCATTGCCGGCATGGCCGTATTGGGAGAAGATTTTAAACACAATATTCTTTATGTCCCCGAAGTATTAATTGCTGCTCGTGCCATGAAATCTGGACTAAATATCTTAAAGCCTTTTCTTGGAGAGCAAGACGAAAAAGATAAAAAAGGTGTTATCGTCATTGGCACGGTTAAGGGAGATTTACATGACATCGGCAAAAACTTAGTCAGCATGATGACCGAAGGTGCTGGCTATGAAGTAATTGACCTAGGGGTCGACCAATCTTATGAACAATTCATGGAAGCCGCCATTAAGTACAAGGCGGACATCATCGGTATGAGCGCTTTATTAACGACGACCATGCCCTATATGAAAACAGTCATCGACAAATTTAAGGAAAACAATATGGGACACATCAAATTCATTATCGGTGGCGCTCCTATCAACAAAGCATTTGCCGACGAAATCGGTGCAGATGGCTACGGACCTGATGCCGCTTCGACAGTAGAAGTAATGAACCAATTAATGGCAGCAGGATAAGTTTTATTCATGTCATTACTCCAAGAAAAATTAGAATCGCCAGGCTTTAAAATCGGCTTAGAGCTAGTCTCCACAAGGGGCACTATGAGTGAGACTAAAGCCATGAACGTGCGCAATTTTTCTAATGCACTTGTTGAACGTCAAGAAATTGACTGGATTTCAATCACAGATAATGCAGGTGGACATCCGTCTATTTCTGCCACTGCTTTGGGACGCCCAATTCTGTTTGCCAACAAAGAAGTCATCATACACGTAACTTGTAAAGACTTGAATCGCAACGGTTTAGAGAGCAAAGCATGGGCGCTTGCCAGCGAAGGATTTAATAATATTTTGGCCATCACAGGCGATTATCCTGTCTCTGGAATGGCAGGCACTCCCAAATCTGTTTTTGACATAGACTCCGTAGGCTTATTGCATTTGATGAGTCAGCTTAACAATGGCATTCAAATAGGAAAGAAGAAAAAAAGACAATTGCGTAAAACTAATTTTTACTTGGGCGCAGTCGTTTCCAATTTTAAAAAGCATGAGAACGAGCTCATCCCGCAGTACTTAAAACTATTAAAAAAAATAGAAACAGGCGCTTCATTTATTATTAATCAAGCTGGATATGATGCGGCAAAAATAAGTGAACTTCCCGCTTTTTTAATTAAAAATAAGCTTGCGCAAATACCACTCATCGGCAATGTATTTGTTCTATCCAAATTTTCAGCTAGCCTATTCAATAAAAATAAAATCCCCGGTGTTATTTTGACCGATGAATTCTACAAGAAAATACAAAAATACACTGCTGGTTTTGATAAAGGAAAATCCTTCTTCTTGGAACATGCCGCCAAAATGTTAGCCATTTACAAAGGGCTAGGCTACAAAGGCGGATACATTGGTGGTATTCATAAAATAGCGGACTATGAAGCCATCATGTCTCACTTCCATTCTTTTGCAGAACATGACTGGAAGGATTTTGCGAAAGCCATGCAATATCATCAAAAAGATGAATTTTTCCTCTTTGATCGAGACCCAAAAACAGGACTTGTCAATCCGGAAAAAACGAACAAAAATATCAACAAAAGAACCAAAACTAAAAATATTAATCTTAATTATAAAATTTCTAAACGCTTCCATAGCCTCCTTTTTACAAAAAACAAAGGGCTCTACAATGCAGGAAAAAAGATTTGTCGAAATACTAAATTTCAGTCTGCCCCAAATTGGCTATATACCATAGAAAAGATTGGCAAACGTACACTTTTTAATTGCCATGACTGCGGAGATTGTTCGCTTTCACAAACAGGATATCTTTGCCCAGAATCACAATGCGCCAAAAACCAGCGAAACGGCCCTTGTGGTGGCACACTAAACGGTCAATGCGAAGTAAAAGACCTTGAATGCATCTGGGCTAGGGCTTATGATAGAAAAAAATACGAAGGAAATCCTTTTGACTTGCTGGCGCATGCGCCTGTACTCCAAAATCATGCTTTGGAAGGGACTTCCAGCTGGGGAAATTTTTGGTTAGGATTGGATCATTTTGGGAATCAATAAATTGCTTGACCATCGAACACTAATTTTAAAAATTGATCATGCTTTTCGGTAAGTATTGCTAAATAAAATGAAAAAAATGAAAAAAATTGGAATCATTGGTGATTTAATCAATAACGCCTACGGACGTGCAAGACGCGCCTGGGCTGCCAAAAGCCTTGAAGGCTACCAAGACCTAGCCAAACTACAAGTAGCGGCGGGGGCAGATTACTTAGATGTCAATATCGACAACACCAATCGAGTGAGCGTATCCAAGGAAGAAATGCTGGCATTCTTGCCTGATTTAATTCCCGCCCTTCAAGCCGTAACTTCTGTGCCTTTGTGCTTTGACAATCCTTCTTTTGATTTTCATAAAACAGCGTTGGAAGCCTATGATTTCTCAAAATCGGCACCACCAATTATTAATTCCATTGCAGCTTCTCGCAAAAGACTAGATGACATCATTGGACTCATCAAACAGTACAATGCTTCCGTCATTGTCATCGCTTCAGAAAAATTTGAAGGGGACACGAGTACCGCCTGCGAATCCGCCAATGAAGTCTATGAAACAGCTAGAATCTTTGTAGAACGCTTGCGCAAAAAAGCCAATCTTAAAAATCACCAAATATTTATAGACCCAGGTCTCCCCCCTGTAGGTGCTGATACTCAAGGACTTGTCAACATGGGACTCGATGCGATAAAGATGATACGAGCAGAGAAAGATTTAGAAGGTATCCACATCTCCGTAGGTCTGTCTAATTTTGCCTGGGGCATCCCCAAAAATATGCGCGCTTCTATGGAACGAGCCTATCTCGCTTTGGCAGGTGAACTTGGCCTAGACTTTTCTATCTCAAACCCTGACCACAACCCTACCCCGTTAGACATAAACGACCCATTGACAATCGGTCTCAAAAACGCCCTACAACAAGCCAGACCGCTAGATGGCGAAACCATCAATGAATCTGGTTTTAGACAGGCAGCTGCTATTTTAGCTTTAGTCACTGAAGATGATGACGATGATGATTGGTGATTTATTAAAAATCTAATAATGGCTAAATTAAAAATAAACAACAAACTAATTGACGCAACTGCCGGACTATCCATTTTTCAATTGGCAGAAGAGCTCGGTATTACCATCCCTTCATCGTGTAACAAACAAGCCAAATGCAAAGAATGCTTGATTGAAATAAAATCAGGACATGCTGGACTTTCTAAGCCTAGCCTTGCCGAAAATCATTTGACAGAGAATTTTAGATTAGCCTGCGAAGCTAAATTACTTGGAACAAATGATGTCGTTTGCCAAACAATGAAAAGAAGTGAAATAAAAATTGAAAACAATTCAACCATCCAAGAAAATAATTTTTTATTAGATCCCGCTGTCCAAGAAATCGACCATAAAGTGTTTTTAGACGGTGAATATCTGGATGAATATCGTGGCGCAATACTAGGTTTAGCGATTGATATTGGCACAACTACTATTGTCGTCAAATTAGTCAACCTAGAAAATGGTTTGATTGAAGCAACCACTTCTTTTGAAAACCCCCAACGATACGCAGGCTCCAATGTCATGGCGCGAATACTCTATGACACCACACACGGAAAAAAGGAATTAAAAAGAATATTAACCGCCCATTTAGCGAAAGCAATCAAGTCACTCACCGAGCAAACAGACTTAATCTATGAAGTCGTTGTCGGTGGCAACACGACCATGAGAGACCTTTTCTTCGGGCTAGATGTTACCACTATCGGACAAACTCCCTATATTTCTATCTCCGAAAATCAACTGAATATCAACGAGTTAGAAAGTACTGCTTTAGTTTTAACAGGAAAAAAAATGGGACTTCCCGTTTTTGCGAAAGCAAGAATCTATGGATTACCACTCATCGGCAGCCATGTAGGGGCAGATACCACCGCCACACTCATGGCCATCAATTTTGACAAAGAAACAAAGCCTACCATCATTATGGATATCGGCACCAATACCGAAATTGTCATTGGGCATAAAGATAAAGCCTTCTCTGCTTCGAGTCCTTCAGGACCTGCTTTTGAAGGAGGCGGCATTACGTTTGGGATGCCTGCTCTTCCTGGTGCTATTGAGAAAATTACTTTGCTGGATGATGGGATGGTTCAATTTAAAACCATTGACAATGCTCCAGAAGTAGGTATTTGCGGCTCAGGATTAATTGATATTTTAGGGGAGTTAATCCGAACCGACCAAATCAATTCTGTCGGAAGATTCGAAGACAACGACCGATTTATGATTTCTGAACAATCCAATATCTACCTTTCGGAAAATGACATTAATCTGCTTGCGCAAACAAAAGGAGCCAATGCAGCAGCCCTAACCATCCTGTGCAAAGAGATGGGAATCACTTTTGAAGATGTTGACCAATTTTATATTGCTGGTGGTTTTGGAATGCATATTGACATTGATGCAGCCATCAATATCGGGCTACTACCTGACATCCCCAAGGAGCGATTTATACAAGTCGGAAACGCCGCCATAGACGGTTGTGTGCAAGCCTTACGAAATAAAACTAAACGCACTTATTACGAGCAATTTGTTCAGCAAATCAAGACCATCAATCTCGAATCCGACCCGATGTTTTTTGATTACTTCGTTAATGGCTGCCAATTTACACCCATAGAACCCTAAACAATGAAGATACTAGAAAAAGAAATTAACCTAACCATTCCTGATGAGCGATATTTTCGTCGGCTCGGCTACCCTACCTCTTATGATCCGCCTATGCATGTCGAAGAATTAATGGATTGGTCAGAAATCTGGTTTAAAGAAAACGCCAACCCTTGGGTTGGGTTTATAGAGCTTGATGTCACCATTCAAAATGAGCAATTATTTTTTAATGGCTTATTAATAGACTCCCCCAAACTACTCAAACGATATAAAAAATACTCCGTCAAAAAAGCCATCTTAATAGCCTCTACAGCAGGAGATTTAGCCGATGCCAAAAGCAAAGAACTATGGGCTGATGATATTACAGATCAATCTTTTTTCCTAGATGCCTATACTGCTTCTTTTGCGGAAGCGCTTATCGCTCATGCGGCTCAAACTATCAAAGAATGGGCATTCAAAAAAGGATTTCAAACTTTGTCAAGATATAGCCCAGGCTACCCCGGATGGCCTTTGCAAGAACAACAAAAACTTATGCAACTAGCTCACAATCAACATCATAACATCCCAATCCAAATCAATGAATCTAGTATCCTTTCGCCACAAAAAAGCCAACTCTCTGTCATTGGACTTTACGAAGGAGATGAAGAACGAGTGATTGAACCCGCTTGTCAAAACTGTTCATTATTGGATTGTGCTTGTTTAAAAAATAACCTTTAATTCACAAAAAAAACACAACATGAAATTCAAAGTAGGTAACGAAGACGCTTCTGCAGAAGTAAAATTAGCCGCTGATTATCCTGATAATTCTGGCATAGGCGTACACTACATAGACCAGTATTTAAAGCCGCTTAATGCCAAAGCGGATGACTTCGAAGTCAAAGCCAAAAGACGAGGGCTCAAGATCTCCTTAAAAATAAATGGGACAGTTGGCTCAGGTCTAATGCGTCGATTAGACATTAGTGAAGATCCAAAAATCATGCTCCAGGCCGCCTTAAAAGAAGCTGCTAAAAATGCAGGATACAAATACACCTTAGAAGAAAGAGCCTTCTTTTTCGAACCGCTACAAGTTACTTAAGTTTCGATACTCAAGTTTTACGGTATTGGGCTAGATTGGCTTCCGGCATGCTTAATTTTTGGGGTGCTGGTAAAAGATGAAGGGTGAAAGGTCAAGGGATTGCAAAAAGTTGGTATTTTCTGTAAAAAATAACTCCAATCCAAAATGACAAACACTAACAAGCTTTCTTTAGCTAATTTTTCCCAAAAGCTCATAATGTCAATAATCACGGGCTTTTGGAAGTACCAAAACTTGAGTAAGCTAAGATTCGACCACGATTGTTTTTGTATTTACAAATTCTAAGATGCCTTCTTGGGATAGCTCGCGGCCATACCCCGAGTCTTTAATTCCGCCAAAAGGCAGTCTAGGATCGGAGCGTACCATGCCGTTGACAAAGACTGCTCCAGCTTCGACTTGCAAGGCAATCTCTTCGCCTTTGCCTAAGTCACGTGTCCAAACAGAACCACCCAATCCAAATCTAGAATCATTGGCCAT
This sequence comes from uncultured Saprospiraceae bacterium, assembly GCA_947311105.1. Taxonomy (GTDB): domain Bacteria; phylum Bacteroidota; class Bacteroidia; order Chitinophagales; family Saprospiraceae; genus HyVt-613. Next base: position 34,442 of record CAMZKG010000048.1, on the reverse strand, counting down.
CCGAATAGCTTCTTGTTCTGTCGAAAAAGACACCACAGGCATCAAGGGCCCAAACGTCTCTTCGCTTGCCAGAATATTATCCGCAGTAGGCAAATATAGCAAGGTCGGATCAAACAAACATTGGTCTCTATTTCCACCATGCATCACTTGAGCGCCCTGACGCAGTCCTTTTTGCAATTGCTCATGTAATTCATCAGCCAAATCGACTCTCGCCATCGGGCCCATATTGGTGTTTTCCGAAAGGGGATTGTCTATTTTTAATTTTGTTAATCGTTTTATCACTTCATCCATAAATAAATCCTGGACTTTTTGGGCAACAAAAAATCGCTTGGAAGCAATACAGGATTGCCCCGCATTCAGCATTCTGGACGCAACAGCTACATCGGCAGCTTTCGCCAAATCCGCATCTTCCAAAACAATAAAAGCATCACTCCCACCCAATTCTAATACTTGGCGCTTAATATTTTTCCCCGCAAGGGAAGCCACTGCTGAGCCCGCCATTTCGCTACCCGTCAAGGCAACTCCGACCACCGAACTAGCCTTTATGACCTGTTCCACCTTTTTAGCACTTATCAACAAAGCGCCAAACGCCCCTTGCGGAAAACCTACATCCAAAAACAACTTCTCTATTAACAGTGCTGAACCAAAGACGTTAGAAGCATGCTTTAACAACATCGTATTGCCAGCCAACAAAGCAGGAACTGCCGCCCGAAATACTTGCCAAAAAGGAAAATTCCAAGGCATCACCGCCAAGACTGTTCCTAAGGGCTGGTAAGTCACATAAGATTTATACATTTCTGTTTTGACATGCCTTGCGGCCAAAAGCATCTCCGCATTGTCAGCATAATAATCGCAAAGCCAAGCGCACTTTTCCACCTCTGCTAAAGCTTCTTTTTTAATTTTGCCCATCTCTAACGTCATCATGTCTGCCAATTCGACTTTTTGGAACAGCAATCTTTTAGATAATTTCTTGACTAGCTTAATTCTATCGGAAAGACCTATTGTTTTCCAAGATTGATAAGTCTTTGCAGAAAGAGAGATGGCCTTTTGAATTTCTGAATCGGAAAATTCTTGGTAAGTGGCTAATAATTGTTGGTTGAAAGGGTTTATGGATTTCATTGCACTTCTTTTTTCGGTCAATTTCCTTGGGGTTCTACGTACCAACCAGATTTTTGAAAGGCTTCGACACCATCCCGACAGCTAGCATTTAGTTCTTCCAAAATTTTTTGATATTTCTTTTTATCAATGTTTCCATAAGAATTAGACAGGCTTAAAATACAATCCATCGCTTTCTTGTTTGCTTCACCTGCTTTTACAAATAATCTCATCACATCCCCATTCGAATCATTATTCATTGCATGTTTTATTTCTTCATTGACTGCGACCAAATCCGTTATACAATGACAGATATCTGCGGATATCTCCTTTTCATTAGAAGAAAACTGACAAGTCAGCGAAAGTAAAGAAGAAAAGAGAAGAAAAAATGACCATTTCATCGACATAACTAGTTTTTTATGAACATCAAAAGTAAGAAATTTTCTCATACTTTTGATAAAATTCAATATCTAGCTGACGCAAGACACTTAAATTAATTTTCATCTAACAAAAACGCAATAATAGACAACAGAATCTAAAAATAGAGCCTTTTTTGTAAAAAATTTGCAACACACACCAAAAAGGCCTTATCTTTGTGTTATCAAACAAACAAATGATTGTCAAAAGTGAAATCATTTTTTAGCTTGCAATTGCAACAAAACAATGTAGGATGAACGACCGATCCCGTGTAAGGGCGAGCACAGCAGTGCTCGAAGGGAGTGAACGGCAGTAGCCGCTTACTTCATGCAATAAAAAAGGGACTAAGGCTCGAAGGGAGTGAACGGCGGTAGCCGACTTCCAATAGAGACATAACATTGTAGGATGATGAAATTGGCAGACATGCCCTCTTGTCTCGGGGGTGAAGATAAGGAATAAACCTTTTCAGAAAAATTTGGGATATTACATCTCAATTTCTTCTGAATTTGGCTAACCGCTTCGTGAAGGTTCGAATCCTTCTCCTACAGCTAACATCAACTTTTGGAAAGTGTATAACTTTCCAAAAGCTCAAAATTTATTGACGAGTAATTTTGGCACCGATGGCATTCAGGCGACCATCAATATTTTGGTAACCTCTATCAATTTGGTGAATATTCTTGATTACGCTAGTTCCATTCGCGGACATAGCAGCCATCAACAAAGACACACCCGCTCTAATATCAGGGGATACCATGTTAATACCACGTAGAGCGTATGCCCGATTAATCCCGATCACCGTTGCACGATGTGGATCACAAAGAATAATTTTTGCCCCCATATCAATCAGCTTATCCACAAAGAAAAGCCTGCTTTCAAACATTTTTTGGTGAATCAATACTTCTCCCTGCGCTTGAGTCGCCATCACCAATAAAATACTGATCAGGTCAGGAGTCAATCCAGGCCAAGGCGCATCATAAACCGTTAATACAGAACCATCTACGAAGGTTTGAATCTTATATTTTTTTTGTGCTGGCACAAAAATATCATTGCCTTTGACGACTAATTTTACGCCGAATTTTCTAAATACATTCAGAATTACACCTAATTCTTTGACATCGGCATTTTTAATAGTAATTTCTGATTGAGTGATTGCCGCCATACCAATAAAGCTGCCGACTTCAATCATATCTGCCAATAGGCGATGTTCTGTTCCGCCTAATTCTTTGACCCCAGTAATCTTCAATAAATTAGAGCCGATACCTTCAATATTTGCCCCCATTTGCGTAAGCATCTTACAGAGCTGCTGAATATACGGCTCACAAGCTGCATTATAAATAGTTGTTGTGCCTTTGGCAAGCACGGCAGCTAGGATAATATTGGCAGTTCCTGTAACCGAAATTTCTTCCATCCATACAAAATCCCCCTTCAGTCCTTTGGGCGCTTTGAGCATGAAAGCATTTTCTTTTTTATCGTATTTAAATTTTGCGCCTAGTTTTTCAAAGGCCAACAAATGCGTATCAATTCTTCTTCGACCAATTTTGTCTCCCCCAGGACGTGGCACATACGCCTTACCAAAGCGCACCAACAAAGGGCCCAAAAACATCACAGAACCCCTTATTTTACTTGCTTCTTGGCGATACTCCGGTGAATTGATATAATCTAGATTAAGATTATCCGCTTTAAAAGAGAATTTTCCTTCGCCTAGTTTCCTGACCTTGACGCCGAGCCCCTTTAGGAGTTTGATAAGTTTTCGTACATCTAAGATGTCCGGGAGATTAGAAATTATTATTTTTTCTTTCGATAAAAGAACTGCGCTTAGAATTTGCAGGGCTTCATTTTTGGCGCCTTGGGGCTGAATATCTCCCTTTAGGCGGTGTCCGCCTTCTACAATAAAAGTGTCGTTTTTGGCCATTTTATTTTGTTCCGGTTTTTGCGAAAGCTACGGTTAATTCAGAAAAGCGAAGTAAATATTAATATCTTTTTCGCTTATTTCGGTTGTTATTGTTACGATTATTTCGGTTGTTATTGTTACGATTATTTGATTTATTCCGAGAACCATAACTAGAGCGCCCCCCTTTTCTGACCGTCTTTCTTGTGGTGGTGGCCTGCGGGACGACCGAAACAAATTTCATATCTTCATCAATAATAAACTCCCCTTTGGATAACCTAGCCAAATCATTAATAATCATCTCATCGCTGACAAAATGCTCCGAATTCCAAGTACGATAGGCGGTTTTCATATAACTACCGATGATTTTCACGAATTCAATTTTCTTTTCTTCGTCCTCCATCGCTAGTGCTTTTTCTACTAGTCGCTGCACATGCATCCCGTAATGACGCATTCTTGCCGAGCCTTTAGGATAGTCCAAAGGAGAAGGCTTTGGATGCTCATCTACTCTAATGATTTCTATATTTTCTGGCGGGTTTACGTTCAGTTTGTAATCCGCAATATGAAAAATATGATTCCAAAAACGATCTTTTTGTTCTTCTAAATTTCTTGCATTAGGTAATATTTGTCCCATTAGGACAATAATGCCTTCTACTACGGACTGTCTTTTAGCATCATCCTTGATGGTCAAGGCGTATTCTACTAAATTTTGGACATGGCGCCCATATTCGGGGTACAAAATGGGAATTTCTTCCGAAAGGTAATTCATAATTGATTATTTTGCATAAAAGCCAAGTTTTGGTCTTTTATTAACATTTTTAAACGGGAATCGTCATTCAACGGTTACGGACTTTGCCAAATTTCTAGGCTGATCCACGTTACATCCACGCAATACTGCGATATAATAGGACAATAACTGCAAAGGAATAACAGATAATAATGGAGAAAAAATATCTTCTGTTTCGGGGATATGAATCGCATAATCCGCCAATTCAGTAATTGTTTTTTCACCTTCTGTGACAATCGCTATTACTTTACCACCACGAGCTTTTACTTCTTGAACATTGCTGACGATTTTTTCATAGGCATCCTTATTGGTTGCTATCAAAACAATCGGCATATTTTCATCAATCAATGCAATAGGGCCGTGCTTCATTTCTGCTGCTGGATAACCTTCTGCATGGATGTACGATATTTCTTTTAGCTTCAACGCGCCTTCTAGTGCAACAGGAAAGTTTTTGCCGCGACCAAGATACAAAGCATTTGTCGAATCTTTTAACTCTTCCGCAATATATTTGATTTGCTCTCCTGATTTTTCTAATACTTCTTGAATCTTTGCAGGAATTTGCTCAAAAGCATAGAGTAGCTCCCGAAATCGACTCTCAGAGATCGTGCCTTTTCTATGGGCTAACTGTAAAGCCAAGATAGTCAATATACTCACTTGCCCTGTAAATGCTTTTGTGGAAGCCACTCCAATTTCGGGTCCGGCATGAATGTAAGACCCTGCATCTGCTAATCTAGCAATGGACGAGCCCACCACATTGACCACACCGTAGGTAAAAGCGCCCATCTCCTTGGCACTTTTCAATGCCGCCATGGTATCCGCTGTTTCTCCTGACTGAGATATAGCCATCACGATATCGCCTTCATTGATGACTGGATTTCTATATCTAAACTCAGAAGCATATTCCACTTCAACGGGTATTCGCGCAAGCTTCTCAATCAAATACTCGCCTATCAATGCACTATGCCAAGATGTACCACATCCTACAAGCGTAATCCGATTCGTGTTAATGATACGGTTTATATGGTCTTCCAAACCACCCAAACGCGCCCACCCTTCACTAGCATTCAACCGCCCCAACATACTATCACGCACGGTGACAGGTTGTTCGTGGATTTCTTTCATCATGAAGTAGTCATATCCACCTTTTTCAATCCTTTCCAGCTCCATCTCTATTTCTTGGATACTCAAAGGCATTTTTACATTTTCCATCGATAACAATTGCAAATCATCAGGGGTGATGACCGCCAATTGATGATCATTCAGATAAACTACTTTCTTGGTATATTCAATAATTGGAGTCGCATCTGACGCAATAATAAATTCATTTTTGCCGATACCGATAACTAATGGGCTAGACTTTCTCGCAGCCACTAACACATTAGGTTGCTGGACATCCATCACTACAATGGCGTAAGCTCCAATCACCTTGCTTAATGAGATGCGCACAGCTTCTATCAAGGATAGATTATCTCGGGTTTGTATCTCTTCAATCAGATGAATAAGCACTTCGGTATCGGTATCACTTTCAAAGACATGGCCTAATTTTTCAAGCGCCAATTTTAAGGAAGCGTAATTTTCGATAATGCCATTGTGTACTAACGACAAACGCCTATTTCCTGACACATGCGGATGCGCATTCACATCATTAGGCTTGCCATGAGTAGCCCATCTTGTATGACCAATACCCATCGTCCCGACAACATCATTAGCTTCAAGCAAAGCTTCTAACTCTGCTACTTTACCTTTCTTTTTAAAGACTTTAAGGTCACCATCTTGATTTTGCAGGACTAATCCGGCGCTATCATAACCACGATACTCAAGCCTTTTAAGCCCCTTAACAATGATAGGTAACGCATTTTTTGTACCATTATATGCTACAATTCCACACATATTTTTAGTTTAATTCTGTATAATTCAAGTATAATTTAGGCTGCCATTTTTTGTCCCCTTTAAACCCTTGAATAACCAAACGCCCCAGATTGGTAATTTCTGGAGAAGGAAAAACCAAACTCCCCCGATCAGTTTGAGAAGGCTTTATGACAATTTTATTATCAACACGACCATAAGCTACTTCTTGCAATAAAGTAGAAATATTCATCTGTACGACCATTCTCGTTTCGCCATCACGGGTAACGAATTTAGGGCTTCCGCCAAAAATATCCATATTACCGCTTATTGTTAAAATTTGATTGATATCAATAATAAAAGCATCTGAAGTATCCTGCATCACTAGCTGATTCAAAACTTTAAAAGTGGTCGTATCATCAAAGCTCAATGACTCTAGGGTAAATTCTAGGATTGCCTTATTCACAATGACATCGCCCAAAGTAGTAATATCAGGCAGTTCTACTTCCAAATTTAATCCGCCAGTTGATTGCATAAAAAACAAAGAATCATTCTCAACGCCGAGATGCTGCTCTACAAAAGCACCTGTATAGTCTTGGACTTGGCGATTACTTGCGGTATAGCCCTTCAACGGATGAATAGGAAAAACCAATGAATCTTCTGTAGGCGTGTGATAATAAATATCAATTTCAGAATACTGACCACTAAGCAGCACGCTCAACATCCCTGTTGATGGTGTAGTACTAAATATTTTTATGCCTTTAAACTTCTCTGCAAATTTTTCCGCATCCGCATAATCCACGGAATCCATAGCCAAAACCTCCTGCCCAAGATTAATATCTAACGGTATTCTAATATAAGCGGAGTTAGAATCTACAACAGAACTATCTGCCGTAACCACTAGAAATCGTTTTTCTAAATTAGCAACAAAATCAGTCTTTTCCCCTAAAAGGGTCGCCTCTGTCGCAAAATCTTGAAAAGTATAAAATGTAGTATCCATTTGCATTGGCTCGCTCAATCTTGCCACCGCTAGAGAATGCATCGCTGTCTTATCCCCATAATAGCCCGCAGAATCCAAAATCAAAGTCAAATAAACCGAATCTACGGTCGCATCCACAAATTTTTGAGCATAAGACCCAGGGTAAGGGCCATATTGTGCAATAATCTCGCAGGTATTTAAACCTAAGACAGGGTCTTCTAACTGACCTAAATAATATCTAGACAAAGCAAAAGGCAACGAAGAAAAGACAAAACTTTTCAAGGAATCAGTAGATTCCACCGTCATCATCTTTAAGGGCAAAGTATCTACTGTGCCAAAGTTCAGTTCGTTTTCATTCACTAAGTCCCCGCCTATAGTGGTTGGCTTGGTACAATGAGTGGCAAAAATAGAGACGGCCATTAAGCCAATCAAAAGGGCGCTATTTACCCTTCCTAAGATATTTTTTTTCATTTAATTTGGGTCTAATTCAATATTAGCCGTGACATTTTAGCTAGTATTTGCTAACAAAGATAAGAAAAGTAAAGACAATGGTCGATTTTACATCGACTGTCTGCTGCAAAACGTTGCTTTCTAAAGGATATTACCTGCTTGCGCAGAAATAACATTACTTTTCAAATTTAGAAAAACTCCTGAGCAGACGTTAACCTATCTCAGGAGTTTTACTATTTGCAAAGGTATAAAAAACTATACGACTTCTTCTACTAAGCTTTCATAAAAAGTAACTATTTCATCATAGTCTCCTTCTACGTCTGTAAATTCAAGGAATGGCTTGTCTAATTTAGCCATTTGCTCTTCGATATGCGCTGGAAACTCTGTCCCAGACTTAATGATGGCATCCGCATACTGGATACTTCCTTTTGCCAAAGAAAATCGACCTTCTTCCATAAATGGCTCTAAATCAGCATCTTTTAGCCCATCAATCGCTACTTTAGCCTTATAATCGTCCGCAAAGCTTTCTTCGTAAGAAGGCCCATCATAAGCCGAAAAGATCACTTTGGAGTCTCTAAACAAAGGCTCGTCCTTATAGACCGTCTTCAAATAAAAAGGAACCAAAGCAGACATCCAACCATGACAGTGAATGATATCTGGTACCCAACCAAACTTTTTGACAATCTCCAAAGCGCCTTTGGCAAAGAAAACACCACGCTCTCCATTATCAGCAAATGGCTCGCCGTCTGCATTTTTATACAAAAACTTGCGCTTAAAATAATCATCATTATCTAAAAAGTAAACTTGTAGCCTTGAACTCGGCAATGATGCCACTTTGATGATTAATGGATGATCACTTTCATCTATTATGATATTGATTCCAGATAGTCTTACTACTTCGTGCAAACGATGGCGACGCTCATTGACCGTACCATATCTAGGCATCAAAAGTCTCAATTCTGCATTTTTATCGTAAAGGTGTAGTGGTAGTTTATTGGAAATCGTCGATATCGCATCCCCCGTCGTATATGGCTCCATTTCTTGCGAAATAAATAAAATTCTTTTCTTCTCCATCTCTAGTACCTGTGTTTTAGTTTAAGAAAAATCCATGCAAAGGTACGGTTTTTTTTGCACAAAAGCTTACTTTTGCATAAACTTGGTGTATTCTCAACACTTAAACTGTCCATAATGTTTATTTTCAAAAATAATGACGACCTACGCAGATTGCTTGACAAAATCAAAAATAAGAAGCTAAAAATTGGCTTTGTACCTACTATGGGTGCGCTCCATGAAGGCCATTTATCTCTTATAGCTTCCGCAAAAAAACAAACGGACTTTGTCGTCACATCCATCTTTGTCAATCCTACCCAGTTTAATGATCAAACAGACCTAGCCAAATATCCAAGGACTTTGGAAAAGGATATTGCTCTTTTGGCGCAAGCCGATAATCATCTTCTCTACGCCCCGTCTGTAGCTCAAGTATATCCCAAAAACTTCAATAAAAACCGTGTTTTTCACCTAAAAGGACTGGATAATTTGCTCGAAGGAGCTTTTAGACCTGGACACTTCAATGGTGTCGCTATGGCTGTCCATCGCCTCCTTGAAATCGTCCAGCCTGATGCCATTTTTATGGGCCAAAAAGACTATCAACAGGCAACCATCATCAAACAACTCATCCAATCTGAAAAACTAAAAACTAAATTGGTGATGTGCCCCATCATCCGCTCCCCAAAGGGGCTAGCACTCAGCTCCCGAAATGCCAGACTTTCTGATGAATGGCTAAACAAAGCGCTTATTCTTTCTAAAACTTTGAATTTTGCGCAAGCGGCTATCAACGCAAAAAAATCAATCCGCCTAATCGAAAAAGAAGCCATGCAAAAGATTGAAGCGGCTGGTCTCCGCCCGGAGTATTTTACCATTATCAATGGCAATACTTTAAAAAATGCGCGTTATTCTGATAACAAAATGGTGGCGGTAACGGCTGCTTGGGCGGGGGATGTGCGCCTTATTGATAATATGATTCTGTAAAGGTAAAGGGTGAAGAGACGAACGGCCGTTCGTCGTCTGTACTTTCCATTCAGTGAAAGGGTGAAGGGGGTGAAAGAGCTGAAGTGAAGGCCACTCCGAAAAGTCAAAAACGCATTATTGCCTGACGATTCCACAAAATTTTATTCTGCAGGCTCCTATTTCAACAATGATTTTAGACCCGACCCTTATTTTTTGGATACGTTCTAAAGTACTACGGGCTTCAGCCCGTAGCAACATTACCCTTCCAGCCCGTAGAAACATTACCTTCAGCCCCGTAGAAACATATCCTTCCAGCCCGTAGCAACATTACCCTTCCTGCCCGTAGCAACATTACCCTTCTAGCCCGTAGCAACATTACCCTTCCTGCCCGTAGCGACAATTACCCTTCCTGCCCGTAGCAACATTACCCTTCAGCCCGTAGAAACATATCCTTCTAGCCCGTAGCAACATTACCCTTCCTGCCCGTAGCAACATATCCTTCTAGCCCGTAGCAACATTACCCTTCCTGCCCGTAGCAACAATTAGAGCCGCTGGTTTCAATTTAGCAGCAAGGTTTAAGAAACCCCTGTTTTTAATCTACTCGCTTCATATTTTATCTTTCTCTCTTAGGCTTGCCAAGGTTTCTCAAACCGTACGATTAAACCAAATAAAGATTCCTTCAACTGGAGACTACAACAAACTTTGCTTTTTGCGCAAGCAGCTGCCCAATCAAAAAAAATCAGAATTAATCCAACATTTTCTCTAGCTTTGCACACGCTAAAGCCAACTTCTTGGCATTTTAATCGAACAAAGCAGAACTAGGGCCACTAATCCTTCGTTATACTTTTACGAAAACAGGGTGACATGATTCAATATTTTACGTCCATAGATCGAAAGCTTACGCAAATAGCGGAGCCAGCAGCGGGTTGCTGGATTAACATCAAGCCGCCTATTGGACAAGAAGAACTGGATCTAATCACTAAAGAACATGAACTCCCACCCGATTTCTTGACGGATGCGTTAGACTCCGAAGAAAGAGCACGTTACGAAAGAGAAGATGGAGCCAAATTAATTCTTTTTTCGGTAGCTATCGAGAATCAAACCGACCGAGAAGACGAGCCCCTGTTTGTGACAGAGCCTATTGGCATTATTCTCACGGAAGACGACTATATCATCACCATTTCAAATAACGAAAACCCGATCCTAGAGCTTTTCATCAATGGTAAAGTAAAGATTGATATTACCGACAGAAAACTCTTTGTCTTAAAAATTTTAGAGCATAATGTTTATCGCTTTCTTACTAGTTTGCGTAGGCTCAATGGCAGACGAAATCTAATAGAAAAAGAATTGTACAACTCCAGCCGAAACCGTGAACTCAAACTTTTGCTTTCTATCGAAAAAAGCCTAGTTTATTTTGTGGATGCCCTTAATGCCAACGAACTACTCAAAAGAAAACTCAACAGAACAGACCAATTAGGCATTCGTGGGCAAGAAGAAAAGGAAGATCTTTTTGAAGACATCATCATTGATGCGTCTCAAGCGCTAGCAATGGCCAATCTATATACAGACATCCTTAATGGCACCATGGAGACTTATTCGTCCATCATCTCTAATAACTTAAACTTAGTTATTCATCGGCTCACCATCATTACTTTCCTTTTGATGGTGCCTACCTTGATTGCCAGCTTTTATGGCATGAATGTACCCAATGGACTAGAAAACAACCATTATGCTTTTGGTGGCATCATCCTGACTTCTATCTTCATCTCTATCATTTTAGCTATCTTTTTTAAGCGTAATAAGATGATTTAAAGGTTAATGATGAAGGGATGTCGAGCCGAACGGCCGTTCGGGTTTCTAGTAGTCAGCATGCTGAAAGGTGAAAGATTAATGGTTAAGATTGGACAAGATTTTTCTTAAGCTATTTTTTTCTAAAAGCTGATAATGCCTTCCATTTTTTCAAGCCGCCAAACAAAAAAAGTGAGCCAATAATTATTGCAACAACAGATTGGATCGTTTCGGATGTTGTTATTGTGCCATTGATAAGACTATATGCTTGCTCTCCAATCCCCCTAAAAAGATAGATAAAAGCAATTGCAAATATCCCAATTTTTAAAAAAGGCAATTTTCTTGTTTTGCTATTAGCCCAAACGCCATAAATTCCAAAAATAAAAAATAGCATTGCAACGAAAATTGTCAACAAATATGGAACAGAAGGATGGATTTGCGCAAGCTCTTTCATCCCTTCTCCGACGCCAGTTTTCTCAAACATTTTTTCTGCCCAAAACAACCCTATGATATGAGCAACTGCAATAATAATATTTAGTACTCCCCCTATTTTAAGCATTTTCTGTATTTTTTTTCAATCCTATCATTATAAAAATGCCTATCGGAAGAAAAAATATCCATTGGGGAACTAGCAAACCATAATAGAAGCCAGCAATGATAAATGGCAGACAAAAAGATAGATTTAAATAACCAACCATTTTTATCAGCTCTATATTTGCTGAATATTTTTTTCCAAATCCCGCTGACAACAAAATATAAGACGTAGCTATCAGAATTATGGTCACCATATTCCATGCACCAACCAATTGAGCGCTTTTTTCCACACTCAAGGATGTTTCAAGCATTGGATTTACAAGGTCTAATTGCCCCCCAATCAGATGTAAAAAAAAGGTAATCAGGTTCAAAATTCCTGCGGTTATCCAGTATTTATTTCTTGCTTTCATTCTTTAGAATTTTATGAACTGATTTATTTCAGCTTTCACTTCTTTTGTGTAATTTACACTCTGCTTTTTGTAGCGTATCATTTCGTGGTAACCAATCAAATACTTATAAAACAATAGTGCTTTGATTTTGGCATCATTTTCATTAAAACCAATTTCCTTTAGAATGTTTTTTGTATATTCAACTCTTTGATTATCAATCTTATCGATGACCAACTGAATGTTTTTAACTTTCAAAGCATATCTTTTTAGGAAGAAATTAAAATCCAAAAAAGGCTCTTTCTTAAAAAAAAGCTCAATTAATTTTTCAAATTTTTCTTTGCCCGATTTTTCACTATCTGTCATGGATATAATTTGGTTTGTATTTGTTGTAATCCAAAATGATACTATTTCTGCAATAAAGGCTTTTTTGGTTTTAAAATGCCAATAAAAACTGGATTTATTTACTTTCAGTTTTTTGGCCATCTTTTCAACAACTATTCCTGCAACCCCTTGCTCCGCAAATAGCTTATATCCTAAGATTATCCAATCTTGTTTCTTTGCGATTATTTTTGGCATGTTATTTAGACGGTTACGTTTAATAAATGCAAACATACAAGCTTTTTTTTATAAACGCAAGCGTTTATAAAAGATAAAGAAGTTATTGGTGCATTTAAGTTTAGAGTCTAGGAGCACTTTCTGAATAGCAAAATCAGAAAACATTTCTTATTTAATTGAATCCGATGGTTTGATTGACTACCTTGTCATAAGGGATTAGCCATATTTGGTGCAGTTGTGTTATGACTTCTTCTTTTTCGGTATCGCTTTGCTCTTCAAAGTCTCTGCCTTGCATCACACTTCTAGGTCTTGTTCTACAGTTGACCACCCATCTTGCAACCTATTTCATAGGGCTACACTCCACCTTTCAACCACCTTTTCTCCTTATCCTTTTTCACCTGTAATGTGATTGCTAGACAGCCGAACGGCCGTTCGGCTCTACTAACCTTCCATCAGCTCCATCCAAGCCATCTCCTTTGTGTCAATTTTTTCTTTGAGTGCTTCTAATTTTTCCGAAAGGGCCATAATCTCATCTTGCGATAAATTACCATCATAAAACTGGGCTGTTAATTCTGTTTTTTGGGCATGTAACCGCTCAATATCTCTTTCCAGATTCTTGATTTTCTTTTGATTTTCGTAGGAAATGACGGTTTCGGTGGGTGCTTTTTTTACGGAAGTAGATTTTTTTGCGGAAGCTTTGGCTGCTAGAAGGGAAGCATCTCGATATTCGGTATAAGTCCCATTAAAGTCCTTAATCTTGCCGTTACCTTCAAAAATGAATAGATGATCCACAATCTTATCCATAAAATATCGGTCATGCGTCACAACAAGTACACAGCCCGTATATTGCTCCAAAAACTCTTCTAAAATATTCAGTGTGATGATGTCCAAGTCATTTGTTGGCTCATCCAAAATCAAAAAATTGGGATTTTGCATCAAAACCGTCATCAAATACAATCGACGCAGCTCTCCCCCACTCAACTGCGAGACAAATACTTGCTGATGCTTGCGCGAAAACATAAAGCGCTCCAATAATTGTTCTGCTGACATATCTCGACCACTCGACATCGGAATATAATCTGCTATATCCCGTACAACATCAATCACCCGTTTGTCTCCATCTACCTGCAAGCCATCCTGCGAATAATACCCAAACTTGGTATTTACCCCGACGATGACTTTGCCACTATCTGGCTTCAAATGTCCCGTTAATAACTTGATAAAGGTCGATTTTCCGACCCCATTGGGTCCTACAACCCCTACTTTTTCTCCTTTCTTAAATTTATAATGAAAATCCTTGACCAAAACCTTTTCTCCAAAGCTCTTAGAGATGTACTCGGCTTCAAGAATTTTTGAGCCTAGCCGCTCGACTTTTACGGAGATTTTGATATCTATCGGCCCAGTATCCCGCTCCGTCTTTTCTTTTAGCTCATAGAATCCATCAATCCTAGACTTCGCCTTTGTACTCCGTGCCTTGGGCTGGCGTCTCAACCAAGTTAGCTCTTTGCTCAAAAGTTTTTTGTCCCGTGTCAGCTGGGCACCATCTACTTCTTCTCGAATCGCTTTATTTTCCAAATAGACACCATAGCCCCCCCGATGCTTGTATAGCTTACCACCTTCGAGCTCCAAAATATTATCACAAACTCTATCCAAAAAATACCGATCGTGCGTCACCATCAACAAAGTAACCGACGGCTTAGTCAAATAGGCTTCTAACCACTCAATCATATCAATATCCAGGTGATTGGTCGGCTCATCCATTATCAAAAAGTCCGCATCCTGAACAATAAGATTAGCTAAAGCTACCCGCTTAACTTGCCCACCCGATAGTGTCCCCATCAAGGCGCCTAAATTGTCCAAATTAAGCTTAAAAAGAATTTCTTTTAGTCGGCTGTCCACATCCCAAGCCTTTAGCGCATCCATTTGGTCGGTGGCTTTTTTTAGGGCTTCATGATTATCATCAAGCAATGCTTTTTCGTAAGCGACGACAGCCTGCAACTCCGGTATTTCGCCCGAAAGGGCAGCTTCCAAGACGGTCATTTGTGGGTCAAACTGGGGCTCTTGGGTCAATATCCCGACCCGTTTATTCTTGCTAATCAATAGCTTGGACGTATAGCCTTCGGACTTTTCTTCGCCCGCTAGGATACGAAACAAAGATGTTTTTCCTGTGCCATTTCTAGCGACCAAGGCAATCTTTTGCCCTTCACTTATCGTAAAGTTCAAATCTTCAAAAAGAACCTTCTCTCCGTAGGTCTTGGTGATGTGTACAGCTTCTAAATATATCATTGATGCAAAGATAGAAGAAAAAAGCGTTTATTGACACTTCCGCTAAAGCAGCCGCAACAAAAGCTTGTTGTAGTCCTTTTTTAGGTCTTTGTAGATTCTATGGAAAGATGCCATTTCTTCTCGCAGGTCATCGTGATCTGAATAGACCGCTAAATCCGCTAGTTTTGGGTTTTTGCGGGTAAATTGCTCTAACGCTCTTCGTTTTTCTCCTATACGATGATGAAGGATATCAACGACTTCTCTTTGCCGGATAAATTGATTTTGGAATCGTTCAATTTCCGCAAGGACTTTTCGAGCAGTAAACCGCTGAACTAACTCACTTAGCCTTGATTCAAACACATTAACTTCATCTTTATAAAAGTCTAACTGGCTTGCCCACTCATTGAGCTCTACATGCAAATCTTCTAATCGTGCTTTTTTTACTTCACTCATCTCTTCTACATTTAATGGTGTAATTTACAACGCATAAATATATGCATTAATGCGTAAAAAAAAGTAAAATTCAGTGCCCTTCTTAAATGATTGCTATCACTCCTATTTTTTAGCTAACATCCACAATGTAGCCTAGCAGACCTTTTAATACATCTCTTCACAGCAAAAACAATATTTTGTCTAACTTGTCTTTAAGTTATGGCGGAGTAACAAAATAATGGAAGCAAGAGATTATGGAAGGTAAAAATTCATTTTGGTTTTTAGAAAACATTGATTTATCGGGGATTTTTTGCCCTAATAAATATGCTGCCCAAGAAACAACATTTGTACACAAAACCTATAAAAAAGGAGAGTTTATCTATGTCCCCCAAGATGAATCTGATATGCTTTTTTATATCACTTCTGGTCGAATAAAAATCGGCTCCTACGGAGAAGGAGACAAGGAAGTGCTCAAAGCAATCATCCATCAAGGTGAAGTATTTGGCGAGCTGGCCTTAATTGGGGAAGAAAAACGGAGAGATTTTGCGCAAGCACTTGAACCAACCACCCTGTGTGCCATGTCCAAATCAGACATGACCGGACTGCTCAAAGATAGAAGCGACCTACAAACTTTTTTGCTCAAAATAATGGGCTCTAGAGTGCTTGAAATGGAAAAAAGGCTCGAATCTTTAGTTTTTAAAGACTCCCGCAGCCGTGTCATTGGTTTCTTGCTAGACCTTGCGGACAAAAAAGGCATGAGAGTCGGATACGAAACGCTTGTTAAAAGCTTCTTTACTCATCAAGAAATCGCTAATCTAACGGCCACTTCTCGACAAACAGTCACTACCATCCTTAATGATTTGCGCACACGCAACCTACTCACTTTCAATCGCAAAAGGCTATTAATCAGGGATTTAGAGCAATTACGCAACGAATTATAGCTTGATTTTGCACCAATTTGACTGACACACTTAACCAACCATTCACATTACTCGATATCGATATGGCATCCGTTTTGCATAGCCTAGGTTAACGCCCTAATTTTTTTCAACAAGAATACTTAACTGCATCCCAATATGCTTTGGGATACTAACTATTCTCAAAAAAAATTAAACTATGCAATACACAGATGAAAAAGAAGAGAAACTAATCTATGATATCCGTTTTTGGTTAATCTTAGGGAGCTCTACCTTTTTATTTTTAACAGCAATCGGAGTCATCAAATAATCTCTTTGAAGTATAGGTGTAAATTAGAATTATGTCTGTAATTCTAATTTACATCTTCTTATGTCTCTCCCAGTGATTTTGAGCTTCGACTTCTTCTAAGATTTGAAGATAACTGGCGTACCGAATATCACTAATTTCTCCTGACTCAATCGCATCTTTTACCGCACACTTCGGCTCGTTTCTATGAAGGCAATTGCCCCCAAACTTACAATTTGCGGAAGCAATAAAAAACTCTCGATAATTATGAACAACATCTTGCGGCTCTAAGTTGTTGAAAGACAAGGTTTTAATCCCTGGCGTATCAATAATGCGTGCCCCAAAACTTAAAGAGTGCATTTCTGCAAAAGTAGTAGTATGCTGACCTTTACCCATATAATCAGATATCGGTGCTACTTTAATATCCAGCTCAGGCTCTAAGGCATTTAAAAGTGTAGATTTACCCACGCCCGACTGACCGCTAATCAACGTTTGCTTATCTTTTAATAGTTCTTTCAACGTATCGATGCCATCCCCATTCGTTGCCGAAATCGGTAATACCTTATAACCAATTTTTTCATACATCATAGCCAAGCCACCCAACCAATCAAAATCATCTTCTTCTAACAGGTCAATCTTATTCACCAAGATAATCACAGGAATATCTTGTGGCTCAGTCATCAACAAAAAACGATCAATAAACCCCAACTTTAGGTCGGGAAATTTTAGAGAGACCACCAAAACAGCTTGATCCACATTACTTGCCAAAAGATGAAGTTCATGTTTTTTGCGTGGGGATTGTCTAGCCACATAGTTTTTTCGTGGATGAATATGCTTAATCATCCCCTTACCTTCCTGCTCAAGCTCATAATCGACGACATCCCCCACGGCAATCGGGTTAGTAATTGATAAGCCCGCCAACCGAAACTTCCCTTTAATTCGGGCTTCAACGACTACATCGTCTGACCAATGTTCGATTTTCTGATTTTCGCTAACAGGTAGTATTTTGTACCAACTACCCGTAGATTTAATGACGATTCCTGTATTCAAATAATCTTTTTTGAGTTTTTTCGAGTCGTCAAAGATAGCTTTTTTTTGGATATCCTAAAAAAAATAGGGCTTTCTAAGACAAAAGTCATCCTAGACTCGTTTACTTTGCAGTAAAATTGCTGTTGCTGCAAGAATACAATTTCTTTTAGTGAATGGTTGCAATCTAAACAAAATCAGATGAAGCTTCTAAAATATATCCTGCTTGCCCTTGCTATAGCTAACATAACTGCTTGTAAAAATGACCCCGAACCAGCTCAAAAGTCAGATGCTGTGGCGCAAACGGGCAACCCTGCAATCGACAATATCACCCAAAAAATCACCCAAAACCCCGATGATGTCTCCTTGTATGTCTCCCGCGCACAAGCATATCGGCGCATAGGTGGCTATGATGAAGCTATTTTAGACATCAACCACGCACTAAAAATGGATTCTACGAAGTACGAGTACTATCTGTTTTTAGGAGATGTCCTTTTGGACTATAACCGCTCAAAAGACGCCATCAGAGTAACAAACAGTGCGGTGTATCGCTTCCCTGACAATATAGAGTGCCTATTAAAGCAGGCCGAAATCTACCATATCCTTAAACAATATCAGCAATCATCTTCTGCCCTAAATGCCTTACTTTTGCGTGACCCAGAGAATGCAAAAGCCTATTTTCTTTATGGGCAAAACTTTAAAGAATTGACAGATACCACAAGAGCCATCAAGAGCTATCAAAAAGCAGTAGATCTTGATCCTGACATCCTGGACGGGTGGATTAATTTGGGCAACCTTTGGAGTGAAAAAGGCCCCAATATCTCCGAAAAGTACTTCAAAACAGCCATTGCTATTGACTCTAATAATGTCTATGCACTGAATAGCTACGCCCTATTTTTGGGCAACCATGACCGCTTTCAAGAAAGTATTGACACGTATAGAAAGATTGCCTTACTTGACCCACAATATAGCGATGCTTTTTTCAATGCTGGCATCATGTATTTGACTATTGACTCCGTCAAATTGGCCAATCGTCAATTTGACCTTGCGGTAAAAACCAATCCAACTTTTGCGAAAGCCTACTACTATCGGGGTTTTACTTTTGGACAATTAGGCAACTTAGGAGCCGCCAAAAATGACTACGAACAAGCACTAAAATTTGACCCCGAGCTCACTAAGGCTTCCGATGCTTTAAACCTAATAAAATAGCGTTTTGCCCGCTGCCTATAATAAAATAGGCCTAATCCTATACCCTAATTGTTTTTTTTTTCGTTAAATTGGTGCGTCTAATCATTCATTGCAAGATATATTTCTTCGGTGAATACCAATAGACATAACCATTATTTAACCATAAAAAAATTAAACATGTCCGTATTAAAAGTAGTTGAAATTTTAGGGGATTCTTCTAAAAGCTGGGAGGATGCAACTGCCAAAGCTGTCAAAAAAGCGTCAAAAAGCATTAATGACATCCGATCTGCATTTGTTCAATCTCAAAGTGTAACTGTTAAAGATGGCAAGGTGTCTTCTTACAGAGTTAACCTAAAAATCACCTTCCTTGTGAAATAAATTTTACATCGAATAAAAAAGGCTGCTCCGAAAGGAACAGTCTTTTTTGGGTTAAAAAGTAAATTTTAGCCCGTTATTCAGTCGGATATTTTGTTTTGGAGCCCCTTCCGGTGGCAATTCATCATAACTATAATAATAACTTGTAACGAACTTTAGGCTCTTGTGTATTTTCCACATTAACTTTGCTTCTCCTGACACCCTATAATCTGATAACAGATTGATTCGTGGCTGATAATAGGTCGCATTGACTATTTGCAAAAACTTATTTGGTGAATACGTAAAACTCACATAAGCACTCAATCGCCCTCCTTCAAAAAAAGTCCCATCCACTGCCACATCTCGCTCTATCATAAATAGTGTAGCCACAAAAACCTTCCAGGTATTTGAAGAAACTAGTTCATACCTTGGGCCAGCCCCCAAAAGCCCCCTATATCTCAAGCGATTGACCTTATTATATTGAGCTTGCGCAAAACTTTCCAAAGCGAATCGCCCTTTTAGACGCTTAGTGTATCTAAAATGCCCAAAACCATAGTCTTGGAATACATTTTGACTTCCTTTCGTCAGACCATATTCTCCTACTAGCAAAAATAAATTTTTTCGCGTTGGCTTCCATTGAATATGCGCTTTACTCCCCAAACGAAACAACTCCTTTTTATTTTGGATATAGGAAGAACTCAACCCTACACCACCAGACCACCCAGTAGTATCCGTGATAATTCTTTTTGATTCAATGTTCACGACCTGACCATACCCCTGCAAATACAAGAGCATTAGGAACCAGCCTAGCATCATTCTTTTTTGTAACATCATTTGTTTAACTGTTATTAGCCGCCAATTTTTGCCATAAATGCTTTTTTGCGCCTGTTTTTGCTATTTCACCTCGTAAGGGGCCGCAAAAATACCTATTTTCTACCTATCTGTTTTTTGCCCCACAACAATTAAAGCCCAGAGCGAACAAAACAAATTAGTAAAATAAACATACAAATCCTTTTTCTCAGAAAAAAGCCACAAATCACTAGAATAACATTCCACAACCTATTCAAATCACCAAATATAATACTGCTTAATAAAACTTTAACACTTTAATTACCAATCAATACCTATCTTTGCAACCATTAAGGCTACACACCTTGAAACCCCCAAAACATTAGATCGCTAACAAAAAACCTTAACTATGGTAGAAAAAGCAGCAGAAACTCTCCGATATGGAGATGAAGACTTGAATGAATTCAGAATTCTAGTCGAAGAAAAAATCGCCGAAGCTGAAGATAGGTTAAACTATTATCTAAAACAATTAAACGAGCACGGTCAAACAGAAGACGCCAAAGTTCGTGGTTTAGATGATGGTTTTAACACTATAGAAACGGAAAGATTATCTACAATGGCATCACGCCAAAAGAAACTAATTGATCATCTAAGAAATGCTTTAATTAGAATTGAGAACAAAAGTTATGGAATATGTAGAGCTACAGGAAATTTAATCTCTAAACAACGGCTCAAGGCAGTTCCACATGCGACTTTAAGCATCAAAGCAAAAGAAGCAGCAAGACGTTAATCCTTAAAATTTTAAACAAAGGCAAGCTTACAGGTGTAAGTTTGCCTTTTTTTTTTGTTTTTCATCAAAAATTGTAATTCTTTTTGCAACTTTGTGGCGAACAGTGGGCATTTGCAGAAATAAACGTCAAAAGAAATAACTTTTATTCCTTTTTTCGTTTAAACAGCGCCAACTCTATTAATCTCCTAAAATACTACGCTTTGAATAAAAGAACCGTTGTAGCCATTTCGCTTTTTGTCATCATTCTTGGTCTTGATCAATGGCTTAAATTTTGGGTCAAAACAAATATGAATTATGGTGACCTAATACCCATCCTGCCCAATTCCAAGGGGTTTATTCACTTTGTAGAAAACCCAGGCATGGCATTCGGTTTAGAGCTAGGCGGCAAATGGGGTAAAATCTTACTGACGCTTCTAAGAATCATCTTCATCATCGCACTAGGTGGTGCACTTCGATACCTTATCAAGGAAAAGGCTCCCATGGGATTTATTGTGGCCATTACCTTTATCTTGGTTGGTGCCATGGGCAACATTGTGGACAGTGTCTTTTATGGAATTATTTTTTCCGAGTCTCCATATCACGGCGGTATTGCCAGCTTCTTGCCAGCAGAAGGCGGATATGGTTCTATTTTGGAAGGGAAAGTGGTCGATATGTTCTATTTTCCGCTTATCAAAACCACTTACCCTAGCTGGGTTCCTTTTCTCAAGGGACAAAGCTTTGAATTTTTCAGACCTGTATTCAACATCGCAGACGCATCCATATCCATTGGAGTTGCTAGCATTTTCTTATTTATGCGCAAGACATTTAATAAGTATGCACAAACACCACAAAAAGAATCAAATCAAACAGTCAACCAAGAAGCAATCTCTGAATAACTACTCCATTATTTCGCTACTAAACTTATCGATCGCCTTGATAGCGTCTCCGATTTTTGAATAGTTTAGGGCATAATTAATGAATTTACCATCTCTTTTCGTAATCACCAAGCCTGTCTTCCGCAAAATCTGAAGATGTTGAGATGTAATTGACTGCTTCAGGCCTAGTTCATTATAAATTCTTTTGACATTAACGGATGTATTTTTGTCAATAAAATTAAGAATCTCAAGCCGTAGGGGGTGCGTCAATGCACGCAGAATCTCTGCGGAAACCTTGACCTTCCCAATATTAATATTGGTCATAGCTTTTCCCATTATGTTGTATGTTTTTTAATAGTCAAGCAAAGATGGTCATTTTTTGGTAACTAGTCCAAAAATTCAAAAAAAAAATGCTGAAAACATTTCTGTTTACAGCATTTTTCGTAAATAATCAGGCATATAGCCTATTTACTCAACGTATTGTATAGATTTCTTACGATGCAAGCTCTTCTACAAGACGAGAAATTTGGTCAATTCTTTCATCATCTACAGAATAGTAGATAAATTTTCCTTGACGAGTCGTCTTTACCACTCCTGCTCTACGTAGGATGGCAAGGTGTTGCGATGCAACAGACTGCTCCAATCTTAGTTTTACATAAATATTAGTTACTGTCATTTGACCATCTGCTTCAATCAATTCTAACATCTTTTGACGCAATTTGTGGTTTACAGCACGCAATACTAAGACTGCTTTTCTCAGCTCGATATAATCAAGCTTAATGTCGTTGTCGCCTTTTTTCAGTACGACAGCTTCGTTCTCATGTTTTCTCATTACTATGTTTTTTCAATAATTAAACAACAACATTGTAAAGGCAATTTCTATACCAAAAAAACCTATATCAAAATTGTCATTATCTGTTTGAAGCCATAAAGATAGGTGTATTTATTCTTAAATAACAAATTTTTTACATATTTTAAGGTCTTTTTTTTGAGAATACGGGTGTTTTCCACTTCAAAACGGTCTTTCCTATTGTTTCTACAGAATTCACCACTCTTTTTTGATTTTTCTATACTTTTGTAAAAACCTACTCTTTTTGAAGCCCCAAAATGAAACATTCTATTTCAACCCACAAAAATATGTCGCCCCAAACGTTCAGCAAGCGAAGGTGTACGACGTAGATGCAAGCCGCTGCGGCAGCACCAAAAGCGAAGCGCACCAAAGACCAACAGCAAGCGAAGGTGTACGACGTAGATGCAAGCCGCTGCGGCAGCACCAAAAGCGAAGCGCACCAAAGACCAACAGCAAGCAAAGGTGTACGACGTAGATGCAAGCCGCTGCGGCAGCACCAAAAGCGAAGCGCACCAAAGACCAAAGACCAACAGCGAGCGCCCCGCCCCCCTACTTCTTCTTAGACTGCGTAATATTAGGAGGCTTCAAATAAAATGGCGTATGACTTGCCAAATCTACAAATTCCTTTTCATGAAAATACTTCAACCCTAAATTGACTAAATGTTTTGACGAAAAAATAGCATCCAAGAAGACAAACTGCGCACCTTTATATAAGGTCTTAGATTTTTCGACACCGCTTCCGCAAAGAACTATTTTTTTCCCGAAAGGGAGCCACTCATCAAATGTATTTTCCGAAAGGATAACCGCCCCAATCGGAAAAATGGACTTCATAGCCACATCATAGCCACCCATATAGACTTCCATCCGGCGAGCATCTATCATCGGAAAATACACCCCATCTGGATATGCCGCTTGCGCAAAATCTGCCAAAGCATCCAAGCTACTCACTGCTAGCAAAGGAATCTCTAACCCAAAACACAGACCCTTAGCCACCGATAAGCCTACACGCAACCCCGTATAAGAGCCAGGCCCGTTACTCACGACCACCGCATCTAGGTCTTTCATCTCCCAATCAGCCGCTTTCATCGCTTTCTCAATCAGCAGTGTCACTTCGGAAGCATGCGTAAAACTCTCTGTAGATTCTTGCAACGAAACAACCGCATTACCGTAACTAATGCATACGGAACAAATCGCCCCCGATGTTTCTAGCAATAATAGCCGAGTATTCATAATTAACAATCTTTTTACAAGTGGAATCAACGAACAAGTTGTGGCTTTCAACAAAAAAACTTACTTTGTCGTTTAATTATATATCGACAAAGGTAAGCCATATTTTGCGTCTTACTGGCAAAAAAAAGCACATGATCAGATTCCATGCTACGGCATTATTCACTTTTCTCTTTGTTTTGGGGGTACCCATCAGACAAAGACTCCATCAAACGTCCATCATTCCGCCTGACTCTGTCCACGAACAAGCCTGGGTGGACTCGGTCTTCAATGCCATGACAGATGATGAACGACTCGGGCAATTATTTATGATTCGTGCCAATCGGAAGGCGATAGACCCTAGCTTTAAAAAACAGACAGAAGACTTAATAACTAACTATCATGTGGGCGGCATCTGCTTTTTCAAAGGGCATCCCACAACCCAGCTCAACCTAACCAACCACTACCAGGCGCTATCCAAAGTTCCTATGATGGTAGCCATTGATGGTGAATGGGGCATCAGCATGCGCCTAGACAGCACCATCAAGTACCCGCACAATCTAACTCTTGGGGCGATTCGACAAAACAACCTAATCTATCAAACGGGTAGCGAAATCGCCAAAGAATGCTATCGAATGGGTATTCATGTCGATTTTGCACCGGTAACGGATGTCAATAATAATCCCAACAATCCAGTCATCAATGACCGCTCCTTTGGCGAAAACAAATTTAATGTTTCTGCCAAGAGTTATATGTATATGCTAGGCATGCAGGATCAAAAAGTAATGGCTTGCGCCAAACATTTTCCAGGGCACGGCGATACAGATGTGGATTCTCACTTAGATTTGCCTGTGATACCCCACAGTCGTGAGCGGTTGGACACTTTAGAGCTTTATCCATTTAAGATACTTATCAATCAAGGTGTACAAAGTATTATGGTGGCTCATTTGGATATTCCTGCGTTGGATGCTGTGCATAAGCCGACGACGCTTTCGCAAAAAGTAGTAACCGACCTCCTAAAAAAAGAGCTTAACTTCAAAGGGCTCATATTCACAGATGGACTAGAGATGAAGGGTGTCACCAAACATTTTAAAGACGGTGAAGTAGAAGCCGAAGCCATCCTTGCGGGAAATGACATCATGCTATTGCCTGAAAGCACGCCCAATGCCTTCAAAACCATCAAAAAATATATCAAAGATGGAAAACTAACTTGGGAGCGCATTTACGAAAGTACTAAGAAGATCCTACATGCCAAATACAAAATGGGACTCCATAACTATATGCCCAAGTCCCCCGAAAATTTAATCGATGACCTAAACGCCCCTAACAAAAAGGCACTCAAACGAAAGCTGGTACAAAATGCCTTAACGCTAGTACGCAATGACGACAACATCGTCCCCATCAAGGACACTAAACAAAAAATTGCCGTCATCAGCATTGGCAAAAATTCAAAAACTACTTTCCAGAATACTGCCTTAAAATACGGCGACTTCGCCTACTACAACACCCCCAAAGAAGTCTCTTCGACCAAAAGAAAAAATCTTTTATCCTTGACCAAAAACAAGGATTTGGTCATTATCGGTATTCATGACATGGTGCGCCATGCGTCCAAGCAATTTGGCATTACAGCTTCTACACGCCAACTAATCAAAGACATCAGCGCCCAAAACAAAGTAATATTGGTCATTTTTGGCAACCCTTACAGCCTAAAATTCTTTGAAACACAACGCAACGTGCTGGTCGCTTACGAAGGGGACAAAGACTTTCAGGATTTGGCGGCTCAGGCGCTCTTCGGCTCTAATGATATTAATGGTGTATTGCCTATCACAGCGTCCGACACTTACTATTCGGGACAAGGCATCCATATCAGCAACACCCAACGTTTTGGCTTTGCCATCCCCGAAGAAGTCGGGGTTGATGCCCGACTTTTGACGAAAGTCGATACCATCCTGGACGAAATGATCCGCATCAAAGCAGCTCCAGGTGCTCAAGTACTTATCGCCCGACATGGCAAAATTATCTACCAAAAAGGCGTCGGCTATCACACATATAGCAAAAAACGCCCCGTAAAAAATAGCGATATCTATGACTTAGCATCCATCACCAAAGTAGCAGCGACAACAGTGTCCTTGATGAAACTCTACGATGATGGGTTATTTAATTTAAATCAGACCCTGGATGCCTACATCCCCGAAGTCAACGGAACCAACAAAGCAGATTTGGTCGTGCGGGACATTCTAGCGCACCGTGCCCGGCTCAAGCCTTGGATTCCTTTTTACAAAAAAACGCTCGTACCTGTCGGAAAAAAAAGAAGACACCATCGACAAAAAAAAGCACGTTCCAAAAAGATTTATCATAAAAATAGCAGCATCGGATACTCTGTCCCTGTGGCGAAAAATATTTTCATGAAGGACAGCTATATGGATAGTATCTGGCAGCGGATATATGAGTCAGATTTACGCACATCGGAAGGCTATCGGTACAGTGATTTGGGGTTTTATTTGTTCAATAAAGTCATTACGAATATTGCTCAAACCCCTGAAAATGCATATGTAAAAAAAGAAATTTATGACAAGCTTGGGCTAAAGACCATGACCTATTTACCCTTAAAGTATTATGACATAAAGCGTATTGTACCGACAGAAAAGGATCGTTACTTTCGCAAAGAAATCGTCCAGGGTTATGTCCACGACATGGGTGCCGCCATGTTGGGTGGAGTATCAGGTCATGCCGGTTTGTTTTCCAACAGCTATGACCTAGCGGTACTGTTTCAGATGTTGTTAAACGGTGGCACTTATGGCGGAGAGCGTATTTTATCGCAAGATGTAGTTCAGCTCTTTACCCAAAGAGTCCCCGAAGACACCCGACGCGGACTAGGCTTTGACCTCAAAGAATTAGCCCCAAGCAAAACTTACCCTAAACGCAAGGAAAACATGTCGCCTTTGGCTTCAGACTCCACTTTTGGACACTTAGGATTTACAGGTACCTGCGTCTGGGCCGACCCCGAAAAAGACCTTATCTATATATTTTTATCCAATAGAACCTACCCTTCCATGCACAATGGAAAACTGAATAGAAAAGATATCCGCCCCAGAATCCAATCGGCTATCTATCAAGCACTTTTGGATTAGTCGCTTCCTTCTTCACTTTGCAAGTACGGCATCTCAGATACACGTATTCCTAGACACGAAAAAGCTCCGATACCTATTTTTCCCTATCTTTGCCTAAAATCATCATCGTGTCCTACTCTCTCTATGCCGAAGTTGTCTTACCGCTCCCCCTACCAAGGGTGTTCTCGTATGCGGTGCCCGAAGAATTTGTGCCAAAGCTTCAATTTGGGGTGAGAGTTGAAGTTCCTTTCGGAAAAAACAAACGATACTCTGCCTTAGTGGTGGACTTGAGCAACAAGGCGCCAGAAGGGTATAAAGTCAAGCCAATCATCAACATTTTGGATGATGAGCCGATTATCTATCCAGTGCAATATCAATTTTGGAAATGGATTGCCAACTATTACTTTTCTACGGTGGGGCAAGTAATGAATGCCGCACTTCCTGCGTACCTTAAATTGAGTGGCGAAACCAATATTTTATTAAGTCCTTTATTTGCCGATAATTTTGAACACCTTTCGGAAAAAGAATTCCTTATCGCTAGTGCTTTAAAGAACCGAGAAGAGTTTTCGATAGATGAAGCCCGCAAAATACTAGATCAAAAAACGGTCATGCCCATCATCCAAAAGATGTTGGATGAAAAGGTCATCTATTTGCACGAGACGCTAAAAGAAAAATACAAACCCAAGAAAGTGCTTTGCGTACGCTATGCAGAACCGTATTTGTCCGATTCTTCCCAATTGGCGCAAGCCTTTGAACTAACCAAGTCCGCCCCCAAACAGACAGAAACACTACTAGCTTACGCCCAATTATCCAAAACCAAAACGGATATTCGCAAGCAAGAGCTCTACAAAATGGCCAATTCGTCGGCGGCGTCACTCAATGGATTAGTCAAAAAAGGAATTTTAGAAGTCTATGACAAAAATATTAGCCGAATCGAATCCTATGATGAAGATTTGGCGCAAGCCCACCCACTGACCCAACAACAAACAAGAGCACTCCAAGAAATAGACACTATTTTTAAGAAAAAAAACACCCTTTTGCTGCACGGTGTGACGGGTTCTGGAAAAACTAGAGTGTATATCGAAAAAATTTGGGAAGCCATCAGCAATGGCGGGCAAGTCCTATATATCCTTCCGGAAATTGCACTTACATCTCAGATTATTGGTCGCTTACGCCAAATATTTGGGGATGACATCGTCGTCTATCACTCCCGCCTAAATAATAACGAACGAGTCGAAATCTGGCAACAAGTCCTAGCGGGAAAACCCATCGTTCTTTCCGCAAGGTCTGGCATCTTCTTGCCTTTTCAGAATTTGGAGTTATTGATTGTCGATGAAGAACACGACCAAAGTTTTAAGCAATTTGACCCCGCCCCTAGGTATCATGGGCGTGATGCAGGATTGATTTTGGCGAGCTTGTTCAAAGCCAAGAGCATTTTGGGGACAGCGACCCCTTCTTTGGAGACTTTCCTAAACACCAAAAACAACAAATATGGACTCGTCAAGATGCCTGACCGAGTCGGCAATGTCTTGATGCCCGAAGTCATCCTTGTTGACCTAAAAAAAGAAGCCAAGGAAAGAAAACTTCAATCTCACTTTTCGTCCGTCCTATTGGATGAGATAAAAAAGACCCTAGACAACAAGCAGCAAATTATTCTCTTCCAAAATCGTCGTGGATATTCCCCCACACTAAGTTGCAATGCTTGTGGCTGGTTTAGTGAGTGTAAAAACTGCGACATCGGACTGACTTACCATAAATATACCGATAATTTGCGTTGTCATTTTTGTGGATACCAACAAAAACTACCGCAAGCCTGCCCCACCTGCGGGACTCAACCTTTGACTTTGGCAGGATTCGGTACGCAAAAAATCGAAGAAGAACTCAAAATCTACTTCCCAGCCGCCAAGACGGGCAGGATGGACTACGACACCACAGGTGGAAAAAGTGGGTTTGAAAAGATAATCAATGCCTTTGATGCCAGAGAAATAGAAATTTTGGTGGGCACCCAGATGGTCACCAAAGGGTTGGACTTCGATAATGTGGGCTTGGTCGGGGTGATGAGTGCAGACCAATTGCTTTTCTTCCCTGATTTTAGAGCCGCCGAGCGAGCTTTTCAGCAAATGACCCAAGTAAGTGGACGCGCCGGAAGAAAGAAAAAACAAGGAAAAGTAATCATTCAAGCATTCCAAAGTAATCATCCTGTACTTCCTGATGTATTGAGTGGCAATTATATCCATTTTGCCCAAAGAGAATTTGCCGAAAGAGAAGCCTTTGATTATCCGCCATATTCGAGACTCATTCGCCTAACCATCAAGCATCGTCGCTACCAAAGTGTCGAATTGGGCGCCAAATTAGTCGCCCACATTCTCAACAAATCAGTCCAAGGCAAAGTCATTGGGCCCGCTTGGCATCCGATTCCACGTGTCCGCAATCAATACCAAATGACCATCTTAATCAAACTGAGCCGCCAAAAAGGAATATTGGCGCATACTCATTCCATTTTAGACCATGCCATCGTCTCCCTAAAATCCCAAAAGGGGTTGTCGGGTGTACGGGTGAATGTGGATGTGGATCCTTATTGAACAAAAAATGTTTGGGGCATTTTTGTCGTGAAAAAGCGAAATAAACTCAATAAACACGGGCTTTTTCTATTCAACGCAAGTTTGTTTTGGGCTGAGCTGCATAAAATAGAAGTCATTGCCTGAAGTGAAGTTTGAAAAAAATGTACCTAAAACCCCGTAAGGTTTCCCTGCTTAGCCCATAGTGAAGCTATGGGATAAGAAAGGTTTGTGTTGTAAATACGGAGGCGTAGCGGGTCACGCTGGAGACTTCTGACGCTGAGTAAGGTGAAATTTGAAGACTTTTAGAGAGAATTTATATCTCATCAAGCACCTTCAAATTTTGCCTTAATCAAGGAAGAAGTTGGAGGCGTGGCAGGCTACGTCGGAGTATCGTTTTTTTACCGAACCATTGCTGAAGTGAAGTTTGAAAAAAACGTACCTAAAACCCCTTCGGGGTTTCCCAGCTTAGCCCATAGTGAAGCTATGGGCGCCTAGCAAGTTTTCTAAAAATCAATTACCTTTGACGCTAAATAATTGGTTTTAAACACTTTCTATATGTCAGATTTTTATAAAATACTTATTCTTTGGCTTCTAGTTTTCTCTCAAACATTTGCCCAGACAGTACCAGATATTGCATTTAATCAATGTGTTAGTCTCCACAAGCCCGTTTATAGCAGCAATCCCGCTTTAGACTGGTCAATGGTTTCGGCGTTGTCTGATGGTACGGATTCTACTATTTTGACCGTGCAAAGTCCTGTTACTTTAGCTCTCCAAATAGATGCGCAAACATCCACTGCGGATAGCTTGATTTTGCATTGGCGTGCCCAGTCTTGGAATAACCGAGATGTCAATGCGGCTTCGTTAAAGCACTATAAAATCTATACAAGTGCCAACTCTACCAATGGAGTTGATGGAGACTGGCAATTTGTGCAGGAAGGCTTTAGTGGTTATAAAGATAACTTCGTCTTCTTTCCCAATAATCAACCCAAATGGGTTAAAATCAAAGAATTAAGTGATGACACCCTGCGACTAAGCCGCTTAGAAATTTTTCAGAGTGCTCCGGTGGGCAAAAAAGATGATATTTGGCTCTTATTTGGAGATTCTGAGATGCTGTCTTGTATGGGCGTAGGCAACACAACTTATAGTGCAGCCACGCGGTTTGGTGAAAAGGTACACGCAAACAATCCCTGCTACTATCCCATCGTAATCAACGCCGGGAAAGGAGGCGAAAGAGCGGTGGAAGCGGTCAATGCCCTAGGTCCAATATTGGATGATATGCCACAAGTTAGTATTGTTGCCTTTTCCTATGGTATCAATGACGCTATCTTTTTTCCGCTCGTACCTTATCAAGAGCATTACAACAATCCGGAGATGACTGCCTTCAAAAATGCCTTTGTTGGAATTATGGATACTTGTTTCAATCGTGGGATGCTTCCTATTCCAGCAAGAATACCCTGGGTGCATTTTCCTAATGAATATAGCGATTATGTGGATACATCTTCCGATAAAACGAATGGCATCATTCCTATTAATTTGAATGTAGTCGATAGTCTGATTCAATTATACGCTCCTTATGCCATTGACACAACAACAGGAATTCCCTATGCGGATTTTCAAACTTGGTTTCATGAGCATAGAGATGAAGATGAAGTCTTTCAAATTGATTTTATTCATTTTCTCCGCAAGGGAATCAATGAGTTTAATAAAATATGGGTCCACACCGCCGAACAAATTATTTATACAGATGCCTGTGACACCGCGGGCAATTTGACGATTCAGTGTCCTGAAAATATATTCAAGCGTCTTGATGATACCGCTTCCGCAATGCCCGTCTATTGGGATTCGCCTTTAGCAACTACAACTTGCGGGCTTGGCTCGAGTGTGCTTTTGACGCAAGTCGAAGGGACGCCAATAGGGACTGCGCTAGGTGTCGGAAATTATTATATCGCATACGAAGCTTCGGACAATTGTAACAATACGGAAATGTGTCGATTTTCAATTACTATTCAACCGCCAGAGCAAGTATTTGGCTGTGGTGAAGTGGCTGGTTTTACGAAAGTAGGAGAATTGAATGATCACGGCTACTATCTTTCGAAAAATGTAGCTAGTTGGGAAAATGCTCGAGACACCACTAATGCACTAGGCGGATATCTGGCGACCATCAGCACCCAAGAAGAAAACGACTTGCTTTACAGCGCCTTAAATCAAAAAACAGCATTTCTAGGTCTTTATGACTATTTAAAAGAAGGTCAGCTTGAATGGGCAAATGGGGAGCCTGTCACTTTTGATTTAAGTATCGATAATACCCCCGAAAATAATTATGCCCTACTCAATTTTTGGGCGGGAACTTGGTCCATGACCAATCAATGGGTGCAAAAGAATTATTTTCTTGAAATAGAATGCGCAGTTGAAGACTTGACGCTAGCTTGTCCCGAAAATTTATCCATAGTGTTGCCTATCGGGCAATTAGACACCGCTTTTTGGTGGGATGCGCCTTCTGCCGTTACCTTCTGCGACACCAGTCAAGACGTGTTTTTGACGCAAGTCACCGGTAGTCCTAATGGGGCATTATTATCAGTGGGAAGCTACGAATATGTTTGGAGTGCTACGGATAGTTGTGCAAATAGCGCTTTGTGTTCGTGGGTTGTTACGGTCGATACAACGGCAATTATGGGCGAATTGAACATTGCTTGCCCGAGTTCTATGGAGATTGTGCTTCCTTTTGGGCAGGTGGACACCGTGGTGAGTTGGGATGTGCCCGACTATGCGACGACTTGCAATGTCGGTGCGTATGTAGCGCTTTCGCAAATATCCGGGCCACCTTCCGGGAGTAGTTTTGAATATGGAACCACAACAATCGCTTATGCAGTTTTTGATAATTGTGAGAATACAGATACTTGTAGCTTTACGATTGCTGTGGATACGATAGCTGTTATGGGCACCCTAAACTTAGAATGCCCTGCTGATTTAAAGGTAGAAATTCCGATAGGACAAACAGATACCATCTTGAGCTGGGACGAGCCTGAAGCTTCTACCACCTGTAATATTGGGTCGGGTATTACGCTTACGCAAATGCAAGGGCTTCCTAGTGGTAGTAGTTTTGGTTTGGGGGTATCAAGTATTGAATATCAGGCAATAGATAATTGTGGCAATGAAGAAAATTGCAGTTTTTTGATCACAGTCAGCCAAAAACCAGATGGTATTGAGCACGTAGAAATAGGAGTCATTGAGCTATCGCCCAATCCTGTGAAAGACTTCCTAGTGGTTGATTTGGGTGCGCATCTAAAGGGGCAAGTGAATATATTCTCATGTCAGGGGGCATCTATTTTTGTGCGAAAGCCACTTAATCAAAAGCAATTAAAGATAGATGTATCTACACTAAAAGCGGGGCTTTATTTTGTTCAGTTCCGTGGAGTGGAGCGGAGTAGTTGGGCTAGATTTGTAAAAGAATAAGGGGTGTAGCCATCATTATTCTGCAAATGGGTGCACAAAAAGCCCCTAAAAGCGTTAAACATTCATGCGCTGGAATGAAGCAATCAAACAATTTAGAGCATACTTGATGTATGAACGGGGGCTGTCCGAGCATTCTGTGGCGGCTTATGTGCGCGATATTGAGAAATTGGCGCAATTTGTAGAGATGGATCTAAGCGGTAAAGCGCCCACCTTGGTAGAAGCAGACGACTTGCGTCAAATGTTAGTCTGGATGGGAGAAATGGGCTTGGAAAAAACGTCCAGAGCTCGTATTTTGTCGGGGATTCGAGCATTTTACAAATACCTATTGATTGAAAATATTGTGAATGACAATCCAGCATCTTTGTTAGATATGCCGAAGTCGAGCCGACACATTCCCGATGTATTGCGGTATGATGAGATTCAGCAGATGTTGGATGCGATAGACTTGTCAACGAATCACGGCACACGTAATCGGGCGATGTTAGAAACCTTATATGCTTGCGGCTTGCGTGTAACGGAGTTAGTCACCTTACAATTATCCAATTTTTTCCCAGAGATTGACTTGATAAAGGTTATTGGTAAAAACAACAAAGAACGACTTATACCCATCGGGGAAGATGCCGTAAAGCATATTCAATTGTACGTGGAAGGAGTTCGGCGAAAGCAAATGAATATTGATCCAAAGCATGAAGATTATCTTTTCTTGAATCGAAGGGGCAAGAAGTTGACACGTGTTTATGTCTTTTTATTGATTAAAGAATTGGCGGAAGCTGCAGGAATCCAAAAAAAAGTGAGCCCACATACTTTTAGGCATTCTTTTGCTACGCACTTGATTGAAGGTGGCGCCAACTTGAAAGCGGTACAAGATATGTTAGGGCATGAGTCAATTACGACAACGGAAATATATACGCATCTTGACACGGCTTATCTGCGGGATACGATATTGCGCTTCCACCCACTAAATCGCTAAACCCCGCTACACCCGCTACACCCGCTAAACCGCTAAACCCGCTAAACCGTCAGAAGTTGAGTCCACACCGAAAAGTCAATGTCCTTTTTTGTTTGGAGATTTCACAAAATTTTATTCTCAATGGTTCGGTAAAAAAACAATACTCCGACGTAGCCTGCCACGACTCCAACGTCTTCCTTGATTAAGGCAAAATTTGAAGGTGCTTGAAGCTATGTGGTAGCCGGCTACCGCCGTTCTCTCCCTTCGAGCACTGCCGTACTCGACCCTGCGGGATCGGTCGTTCACCGACGTGACCCGCTACGCCTACGTATTTACACCATCCATATCATCTCTAGCATCGCCGTTTTTGGTATTGCCGTAGGTACTGCTGTGCTCCTATTGGTTTTGTCGATATTTAATGGATTTGAAGAGCTATTGGGCGAGCTATTTGGTTACTTTAACCCGCAGGTAAAAATTGAGCTCAAGGAAGGCAAATTCTTTAATATTGACACGAGTCAGCTTGCGCAAATAAAGCATATTGATGGTATTCGCCAAGTTTCGGTTACCCTTGAGGAGATTGCCTTTTTTGAATTTGATGGCAATCAAGATTTTGGTACAATTAAAGGGGTGGATTCCTATTTTCATTTAATCAACCATATTGACTCGACGATTATTGAC
>CAMZKG010000047.1 GCA_947311105.1 uncultured Saprospiraceae bacterium | reverse complement strand
TAACTATTTTGGTTGGGCAGATTTTTGCCACAAAATGCCCTTTTTGCGCCTGTTTTTGCTATTTTTTTATCACGTAGCCCAGCTACGCTTCAAAAAAATAGCTTCGACATCTACAAAAATGCCTATTGACTTTTCGGAGTGGACGCAAGGGTTAAGGGTTAAAGATCAAGGGATTACAAGAAGTTGGCTATTTATGTAAAAAAATAACTCCAATCCCAAATAGCAAGCACGAACAAACTTTCTTAAGCTAATTTTTCCAATATCAATAACCACGGGTTTTCTAAGTACCAAAACTTGAGTTACTAAGGTTAGTCAACACCTATAAATATAATTTATACATATACTTCTTTTTTTAATACATATTTGCCCGTTATCTAAATTAAACCACCCGCTTACCATTTTTACTACTTCTAATTCTAATACTACCTGTATCTTTGCAGCGGTAGTTTTCTCATAGTATGTTTAGTTTCGCTCCTACATCCACCCTCCCGTGATGTAGGAGTTTTTTTTTCTGACATACGGGTATCCTGGTGCGGCAAATTTTCATTTTGTTTCTTTTGTTGCCCCCCTTCCATAGGTTTCCCTTTCTTAAAGGCAACCGAATGGTAACAAAATGAAAATTTGCTCATTTCTAAGGTTTAAGAAACCACTGTTTTAATCTACTCGCTTGGTATTTTTGTCTCTCTCGCTTTGGTTTGGCTAGGTTTCTCAAACCCAACCGTCTCTATTTAATTAAATTCGCCTTAATCTCGTCAAACATCGGTAGCTTATTATGGTGCCATTTGCCTAATATTTTGCCATCATGCATCAAGACAGTGCCTGGGTTAGACCTGACAATTGTTTTGAGCAAAATATTATCCGCCATATAAATAGGGAAGTCAGCGCCAATTTCTTTTGCGAAAGCCTTAGCCACTTCAGGGTCTTCCATGGCAATAATCAAAAACGTTTTTACACTATCTTTCTTAGCTGCTTCCGCTAAAGGCACTATTTTTTCCTTAAAAGGTTGGACAAAATCAGCAGGAAAAGAATAAATCTCTTTTTCGACTTCGACAGCTTCGATGCCTGCCACTTTGGATTCTATGGCAAATGAGCCGTCTTGGTTAGGAATCGTATCAACAACAAAAGTGGTATCTTGGATAGTCATTATTTCTGTAGTAATATCCTTTTTCAAGCCTTTAGATACAATCATAAAAGAATATTTCGGGTCATTCAAAATGGCTTCGGTGACATCTTCTCCTTCCATATCCTGAATTAGGAAATCGCTTATTTTCGTGTGCGGTATGGTAGGTTTTGTTTTATTTTGTTCAAAATCCCACTCTTCCCTTGGATAGCTTTTATACTCTTTCATGTATTGTTTGTAGGGAATTTCGACTACTTCGCCTGTTTTTTTATTGATACAGGTATAGGATATTATTTCTACTGCGGCTTCGGCGTCTGCTTCTGCTTTGGCTTGCGCCCGAATATCTACCCCAACTTTGAAAGGTCTAAAATCTATCGCAGGAATGTCCCAAATATAATTGCTCCAAGAATACACCAAAAAGCCGATGGTACTCAATGCCACCGTAATCCACCGAGCTTTGGATGTAGCCAACTGATGCATCCATTTACTCTTAAACAAAAAGAATAAGGCCGGAAACATGATGATGACATTCTTCATAAACGTTGCGAAAGCAGAAATCTTAATAAAGTCACCAAAGCAGCCACAATCGGTCACTTTCATCTGGGTTTCTGCAAAGGCGCCCCATTTGCTAAATTCAAAGAAATTAACGCCTTCGGGTACATAGCCGTTTAGGTAGGTAAAGCCAGTCAAAGCAGTATAAACCAACATGATTAGAAAAAACAACCACGCCGTCAACTTCGGTTTGTAACCAACAATCAACATCACACCCAACACAATC
Source organism: uncultured Saprospiraceae bacterium (assembly GCA_947311105.1). Taxonomy (GTDB): domain Bacteria; phylum Bacteroidota; class Bacteroidia; order Chitinophagales; family Saprospiraceae; genus HyVt-613. The sequence goes on along the minus strand of CAMZKG010000047.1, from coordinate 6,271 downwards.
TCAAATATAATCATCGCTACGGAAATAACCACGGCATATTCTGCCATGTGCGTAAACATCGGTGCGATGGCGCTCATTGGACTTTCATCAAAAGTATAATAGAAGTTTTCAAAATATTCTTCCATTTTGTACGCTGTACCTAGGGGATCTACTGCTTTCACAAAACCCGAAACAATAAAAAATATCCCTAAAAAATACTGCAAAAAACTCATCACCAAATTATTGGCCTTTTGGTGCAACAAAAAAGTCAACAATACGGCTATTACACCTACAATCAACGAAAATACATCTAGTGTCATCTTTTTTGGGTTTTAGTTGGTCTTTTTTTCTCGCAAGAGAATCAATGCAAATACAGAATAAATCAAAATATCCAAGTAATTGGCGTCCAATCCTTCTGAAACGATAGTTTGCCCTTGGTTATCTTCAATTTGGCGCAAGCGCAACAACTTCATCAATATCAAATCTGTAATCGAACTCACCCGCATATCACGCCAAGCTTCTCCATAATCGTGATTTTTTTGAATCAACAAGTCGCGAGCCGCCTGTTTTTCTTGATCATAGAGCTTTGTTACAGTTTTCGAGTCTAATTCATAGGGAGCATCCTTTGGCAGTGACAATTGGATCAACGCCATGATAGAATAATTGATGATACCGACAAATTCAGACTCTATCGAATCTCCAATTTTTTGGGTCTGTAGCTCTTGAATATTTCGGATTCGGCGAGCCTTTATCTGAATCTGGTCGGTCAGGCTAGTGGGACGTAAAATACGCCAAGCCGTCCCATAATCCTTATATTTTTTTAAGAATAAGCTTCGACATTCTTCTACAATCACATCGAACTGCTCATTTGTCCCTTTTTTCTCAAACATAATCGTCTTTTACCGCTACAAAAGTACGATGAAAATTGGATTAAGTGTCATTAAACACCTGTTAATTAGGGGTTAATGCTTCATGCTTTGTCTTTAGGGCACCATCCCTTCATGACGCTTCCGCAAAAAATTCTTTCTCACGACGATGGGCTTTGTGAGCAGATCCGTGCGTTTTTTGTCTTGCGGGTTGTTGTTTTGTCATAACATTTGATTGCAGAACATATTGACCTACATTTTTTTTCTTACTAAAATATATATTCAAGCCTAAGCCCCAAACACTAACATAACAAACTAATTACCATGTAAAAATCTGCTTGTTATTGGCTTAGATTTTGGAAAAAAGGACTTGTTACTTCATCTTTTAAATAAATCTACTCCTTTATGAGAAAACTAAATTTACTAACCACAATCAGGGTTTTTACCTTTATCTTGATTTTTTTTACTACTGCTTTACAAGCTCAAACTTACGAATGGACATCTACCATTGGTGGTATAGGTGTAGAGCAAGTTCACGCAATCGCAACAGATGCTTACGACAATGTCTATATTTGCGGTAGCTTTAGAGAGACCGCTGATCTAGACCCAGGTGTCGCTGAATTGAACATCACTTCTACGGGTAGCGCAGACGTTTATATCGAAAAGCTTAATGCTGCTGGAGAACTTTTATGGGTCAAAACCTTTGGAAGTACGAGCCCGGATTACGCTTATGACTTAAAACTGGACGCCAACGCCAACGTATATATCATAGGTCGTTTTTCAAAAACGGTTGATTTTGACCCAGGCGCAGGTGATGCTTCTTTTTCGTCCGCTGGTGCTACAGATATTTTTCTTGAGAAATTAGATACGGACGGCAACTTCCAGTGGGTCAAAACTTGGGGCAGCACTTCCACTGATGCTGGTGAAGCCTTAGCGATTGATAATGACGGAAACATCTACACTACAGGATATTTCAAAAATACTATTGACTTTGACTTAGGCACCGGCACTACTGAGCTAACTGCACAAGGCACCAACATAAATATTTTTATCCAAAAGATGGATACCAATGGGGATCATATTTGGGCTAAAGCGTTACTTGGTGAAGCTTGTTATCCGACGGCGCTTACTACGGATGATTTAGGCAATGTATATACTACGGGTTATTTTTCTGGTACGGTAGATTTTGATCCATCCACAGCCACCGTAAACAAAACATCGCACGGGCTAAATGATATTTTTACACAAAAACTATCGCCAAATGGAGACTTTGTGTGGGTCAGTACGGTCGAAGGTACAGGCAACAATACGCCTTCTGATATAGCGATTGCTTCTGATGGTAGTGTTTTTGTCACAGGTAGTTTTAATGGCACAGCCGATTTTGATCCTAGCGCCAACGCAATGGATGTACCCACAACAGGCCAAGAAGATGGTTTTCTTCAAAAGCTCGATAACAATGGCGACCTTATGTTTGTCAAAAGAATTGGGGGGTTCGCTGGTGACCGAGTAAATGGATTATATATCACGCCAAACAACACCATCTGGTTAACTGGATCTTTTAACGGTTCTATGATAGTTGATGCTGCGCATGACCCAGTAGTTAGTGTGGGTACTAATGATGATGATGTTTTTGTCGTCAGCTATGATATCGATGGTGCCTTTCAGTCTGTATTCTCTTATGGAAGTGCTTTTGCTGACAAGGGTGATGTCATCCATTTTTCAAGCAACAATTTATACACCGTAGGTACTTTTCAAAACGCTGTTGATTTTAATGCAGTCAGCATCAATTCTGACACAAAAGTTTCCAACGGGCTAGATGATGTTTTTGTCCAGAAAATAAGTTTTTGTATCCAAGCAGATGTACCTGGAGTCTCTGCTTCTGCGACGACTATTTGTGCAGGTGAATCCGTTAATCTTGAGATTATCTCAGGGAATCTTAATAGTGCCACCAAGTGGACTTGGCGCAAAGGTTCTTGTACTGGTGATTATGTAGATGCTGCAACTTCTACTTCCGTAACTCCTTCAGAAACAACAACTTACTATGTCTCGGGAGAAGGTGGTTGTATTACGACTTCTACTTGCCAAACTATAGAAATCACGGTGCTTTCTTCACCAACAGATACGCAGTCCGTTGCCATTTGTGAAGGTTCTAATTACACCTTTCCTGACGGTACTACTGAAGATAATATTACGACTAGTTTCTCTCACAATAGCGTATTTAGTGCGGCTTCGGGCTGTGACAGTACGATTGTTACAGAAATCACTGTAAATGCTATTGATGCAACCCTTAGCGTTTCAGGAAACACGCTAAGTGTACCTGCACAAGATGCTACTTATCAATGGGTTGACTGCGCAACAAATCTGCCTATCGAAGAAGCGACTAACCCGACCTTCACGCCATCACAAAGTGGAGAGTATGCCGTCATCATCACCATGAATGACTGCTCCAAGACTAGTAATTGTGAGTCTCTGACTGTTGTCGGCACTTTAGCTCCAGCGAGAGAGAAGCAATTTGATGTATATCCTAATCCAATGTTAACGACATTAAATGTGGCGATTAGAAATTCGTATCAAGAAGGAAGCCTAGCGCTTTATCACATCACAGGTAAGCAAGTATATGCACAAAATCTACATGGTGAACACCAATTGCAAATTGATGTCAATGATTTAGTTCAAGGTACCTACTACCTAAAAGTCATCACAGACGGTGTGCCAGCAATCTCTAAGGTTGTCAAATAATTAGGAATTTACTCCGAAAAGTCGTTGTAGTCTCTAACTAAGGAATGGAGCAAAACTTTATTTGGTTCAATTGTGCAATTGTGCAATCGTTCAACTGAAACCAGCCTAAAAATTGGGTATCACAGAATATAATTTTGCGAAATCTCCAAATAAAAAGGGACATTGACTTTTCGGAGTGGACTCAAAATTGATAGCCGATATAATTACAAAGCCTTTTTCGCTCCTTGCGGAAAAGGCTTTGTGGCTATTATGACCCTATCAGCTCCACTTAGGTCTTTTTTGACTTCTACAGATTGGTACCCTAATTCCTTTAAAATTGCAACTGTTTGAGTAGCTCTAAATTCGTTTATTTCAAATGCCAAGATGCCTTTTTCCGCAAGGTGACCCAATCCAAATTCCCCGATTTTTCGATAAAAAAGCATCGGCTCTTCTTCCGGTACAAATAACGCTAACTCCGGCTCGTTATCTTTCACATTATCAGGCATTAACACCTTTTCGGATGGTGGGATATATGGCGGATTGGAGACAATAATATCGTACTTCGGCATACGCCGCCAATTCGCTTCATTTAGGATATCCAATTGCTCAAACTGGACGCAAAGTCCATGCTCCTGGTTATTCTGTCTAGCCACATTTAAGGCGGCAATACTTACATCTATTGCGGTCATCTCCACCCTACCCAATTCTTTTTTTAGCGCAAGCGCAATACAACCACTCCCCGTCCCAATATCCAGAATTTTAATTTTCTCTTTTGCTTGAGCGGCTTTCGCCAAAAGAATCACTTCATGCACTAAACTCTCCGTATCTTGTCTAGGAATGAGCACAGACTCGTTTACAGATAGTTTCAAACCATAAAAATCAGCACGCCCCAAAATGTATTGTATAGGCTGCCCTGCTAATAATTTTTCTTGAATCTCACTTAATAGAATCTTTTCCTTTTCCGAAAGGACTTCGCTAGACCCAAATACATCTTCTCGAACTATTCGAGCAATATACCTGGCTTCGCCTATACCATACAGCGATGAGATGGCTTGCGCAAAAATGTCAAAATATTCTTTATTCATTAGGATTCTTCAACTCAAGAACATAATAAAAGCTTGTCCGATCAACCCAGCCATTAAAATTAAATCGTTTAATCCACTCTGAGTGCGACCGATAAATACGCTTGCTTTTCGGACCATATTTCTTAATCATCTCCCTGTCCGAAGTAGCAATAAACACCTGCCGACCAGGCTCCGGAACGATGGTATCCACCACGTCATACGGCCAGATATTAAGATCGGGCTTCATGTAAAACTTATTGGGTAAGGCATCCCCCAAAGGAGATGAACCACCATAATAAATCGTCGCAGGGCCTTCTATAGCGTTATACATCGCATAATATCGCCACACTCGATAGTTGGCAGGACGAAACATCACAATCAATACCATCACTATGTTTGCCACCCAAAACAAACGCTTAAACCAAAACGCATACTTGTTTCTCTCAAAAAAATCTCCCCCTTTTCGGTTCATTATATAATCCAACAAATAAGCGACCACTACCGGCAAAAATCCCATTATCGGAAACATAAACCGTGTCTCCTTGTGCCCAATTAGAAAATGAATCGCCATAAACGGAACTATCGTCCAGGTCAGTGCCGACTTCGGCCGCTTGAATATAAACCACAAAAAACTAACCACATACACCACACTAAATGGTGGAATACCATCCGCTATCGTCTGCGTCATATAGTAATACCAAGGCGCTACTCCAAATGTAGAAACCCTATCCGCTAGTATATTCCACTTCAAATAATTCCATGTAGTCAACACCCAATCTCCATAATACCACTTGTCTATCAACACGCCGAAACCAAACATCGCAAAAAATGCCAGCCCCATGACCACCAACTTCCCAAATGAATCCTTCCTTTGTATCAATAGCCACAAACCAAAGCCCAAAACCATAAATGCCGCCTGATACCGTATCACAAAGGCTAATCCAAACAAAGCGCCAACCACTACGTAGCGCCATATCTTGGGCTGCTTGGCTTGCATCATCCACACAAAGCCTATCATAAAAAGATTGCCAGATATGTTTTCTGATGAGAAACGGACATTGTTGTACAAGGAAATCCATATAAATAGCGATAGAACGACAAACCAAAGCTTTACTTTCTCTTGCCTAAATTCTTTTTGGTATAGGTCAATCACTAATTTGATGACATATAGCGACATCATCGCAGAGCCCAAACGTAGTAAAAAAGCGACGAAAAAGGGATTATTGAGTCCCAAAAGTGCTAAAAAACGATACAGAGCAACGACTATCGCAGGTTGTAAGGCGGGGCGCATCTGAAAATGGTATTCCCACGCGAGATCATTTTCATAGGCCATTCCTAGCTTCAAGGCGGCAAATTCAAATATTTGGAAGTGCTCGTCAGGATGATGGTTGCCCACGGAGAAAAAGGCGGTTATCACGTAAATAACTAGCCCTATCGTGAAAAGCTGCTTGGTGGTGGTGTTGGTTGATTTCATGCGGGGGCAAAGTTAGGTAATTATTGGGAATTTGTTGTCCTTCGGCGTTCAATTGCCTTCGGACGTTCAATTGCCTTTGGCGTTCAATTGCCTTTGGGGTTTATTTTGCCTGCGGCGTTCAATTTGCCTTTGGCGTTCAATTTGCCTTCGGCGTTCAATTTGCCTTCGGC
>CAMZKG010000046.1 GCA_947311105.1 uncultured Saprospiraceae bacterium | reverse complement strand
TTCATTTTGGCTTCGCCTTTCATTTTGGCTTCCCCGTTCAATTGGCTTCGCCGTTCAATTGGCTTCGCCGTTCAATTGGCTTCGCCGTTCAATTGGCTTTGCCGTTCATTTTGGCTTCGCCGTTCATTTGGCTTCGCCGTTCAATTGGCTTCGCCGTTCAATTTGGCTTTGCCGTTCATTTGGCTTCGCCGTTCATTTTGGCTTCGCCGTTCATTTTGGCTTCGGACGTTCATTTGGATTTGCCGTCAGACCGTTTTTCCGCTACACCGTTACACCGCTACACCGTTACACCGTTTTTCCGTTACACCGTTTTCCGGTACGCCTACAAAAAAAGGACTGCCTAAGCCAGGGCAGTCCTTTTTTTGTTATATTTTTGCGCAAGCTATTCTAACTCATCCAAGGTTTTGACGACACCTTCCCCCCCATTTTCTTTGATGGTATTCAAAAAGCTTTTTGCGGAAGCCTTACTGGAAAACTTACCGAGCATCACTCTATAGACGATGCGGTCTCCCAAATTAGCAATATGCACCAACAAAGGCTTGTTGCCATAATCTTCTTTAAGAATGGCGGTTTGTTGCAAGACATTGGCATAGTCAGCATATACGCCGACTTGTACAGAATATCCCGTAGCGGCTGCTTTTTCGACATCAAATTTGAATAAGCCCCCACCAGCATTATTATGTTTTTTCTTCTTAGTCGGCTTTTTAGCTGGCGCCGAATGATGATTCACCTTAGGTTTAGGCGTATAAGTCTTGGTAGGCTCAGGCTTTTTGACGGGTGTAGTTATCGTCACCTTTCGGTTAAAAGACTTATTGTGTTTTTTGAGTAATGCCAGCATTCTATTGGGCGAAAGCGCTTCTTCTACCCTTTCTAACAGCTCGCCTTTGGAGTTAAAAACAAGCGTTGTGGGAAGTACTTTGATGTTGTATTGCTGCTTATAAGCGACGCCATCGAAGTCATCGACATCCACTTTAACAGGGACGTAATACTTTTTGACATAATTAATGACGCTAGGATCTTCGAAGGTCGTTTCGTCCATTAGGCGGCAAGGCATACACCAGGTCGCATAAAAATCGACAAAATACAACTTGCCTTCACGTCCAGCAGTTTCTTTGGCATTGTAGATGCCCCCATCAATAAAGGGGACTTTGGCGGCAAAGGTCATAGAGACCGTGCCCAAAAATAGGAGAGACAAAAGAAAAGTTCTCATAGGGTTTCATTTAGGTGCTGATTAAAGAGACATACTCTCTAAAAAGCGGCGGTTATTTCACATGCTTTCGCAAAAATAAGGAAAAAACTATATAGTTAAGCCCTTAATTTTCACGCAAATTAGGAAGAAATCTATAATAATTCAAATAATTTGCAAATATGATGCCACAAAATCATATAACAAGCTGACACTCAACACATAGCGATTTTTCCATATACACTCCCATAGCTTTGCTATGAGCGAAACTGGGAAACTCCTGGGGGCCCTACGGGTTGTTTGTTTTGCCTTTCTCTGTATTTTTTCGAAGTGTTTTTCACCCCAAACTTTGTTTGGGGTAAAGATGGGGAACCCCTACGGGGTTTTAGGCAATTGAACGATTTCGCTTACTCCGAAAAGTCGTTGTAGTCTCTAACTATGGAATGGAGCAAAACTTTATTTGGTTCAATTGTACGGTTTGAGAAACCTTGCCAAGCAAAAGCATAAAAGATAAAAATACGAAGCAAGTAAAGTAAAAACTAGGGTTTCTTAAACCTTTTTTGTTGTTCAATTGCACAATTAAACAGCCCCGAGCTAATAAAATCGACGACTTCAGGAGCCAAACGGTCGTTTGGAGCGTTGAGATTGCTGCCCACGGAAGCCCAAAATCTGAAAATCCATAGTTTTATGGTCGAAAGTCTTAATTTCTGACAGAAAATGCCGTACCTTCGCCCTGATTTTTGAATAAAACGTAACAATTAGATGGCAACAACTGCAGATATTCGCAATGGATTATGTCTTGAACTCAACGGTGATACCTACGCTGTTTTGGAGTTTTTAAAGTTTCAAACAGGACGTGGCCCTGCTTTCGTAAGAACCAAATTAAAAAGCCTGTCTTCGGGTAAGGTCATCGACCATACCTTTAAGTCTGGTCACAAAATCGAAGAAGTAAGGGTCGAAAGAAGAAAATACCAATATCTCTACGAAGATGATATGGGACTACACCTAATGGATCAAGAAACTTATGACCAAATTAGTGTGGCCAAAGAGATGGTCGCCAACTCTAATCTTCTAAAGGAAGGAGATGTCGTAGATGTATTGTTTCATTCTGTCAAAGAAATTCCGTTGACGGTAGAGTTACCGCAGTATGTTGTGCTCGAAGTCACTTACTCGGAGCCAGGGATTAAAGGCGACACAGCCAACAATGCCCTGAAAAAAGCCGAAATGGAAACAGGCGCGACCATCATGGTGCCTTTATTTGTCAACCAGGGCGATTTTATCAGAATTGATACCGCTACTGGAAATTACATGGAAAGAGTAAAAAAATAACCCAATGAATATCAAGGAAATCAAAGAATTATTAAAACTCATCGACGAGTCTAGTTTGGCTGAATTCAAACTGGAGACTGATGACGTTAAGCTCACAGTAAGAACGAAAGACTATCACGAACGCAGAAAGACTACCTACGTTCATACCCAGCAGGAGCCCATGATGGTTGCACCAGCAACCCCAGCAGGCAATGCGGCACCTTCCGCCCCAAGCGCACCTACGAAGGAAGAGCCTACTGTTGAGTACCTAGAAATTCGCTCTCCTATTGTTGGTACTTTTTATAGATCTCCGTCTCCAGACAAGCCACAATTTGTCAAGGTTGGTGATAATGTAACCAAGGGAGATGTTGTTTGTATCGTTGAAGCGATGAAGTTATTTAATGACATTGAATCTGAAGTCAGTGGCAAGATAGTTAAAGTCATGGTGGACGATGCGTCTCCAGTTGAATATGACCAAGTATTATTTTTGGTCGATGCAAACGGATAATCCGCACAGCTTAACTAGCCTAACCAAACGAAAAACAACACGATGTTCAATAAGATATTAATTGCAAATAGGGGGGAGATTGCATTGCGTATCATACGTACCTGCCGCGAAATGGGAATCAAAACCGTATCTGTTTATTCGACTGCCGACAAGGATAGCCTGCACGTTCGTTTTGCGGATGAATCGGTCTGCATCGGGCCGCCGAGCTCTACCGAGTCTTATCTAAATATTCCACGCATCATGGCAGCGGTAGAAATTACCAATGCCGATGCCATCCATCCGGGATATGGATTCCTTGCGGAAAATATAGAATTTGCTAAGATTTGTGAGCAGTATGGGGTCAAGTTTATTGGCCCTACATCTAAGCAAATGGCTAAAATGGGGGATAAAATCTCCGCCAAAGCAACAATGATAAAAGCAGGTGTACCCGTAGTGCCTGGCTCCGAAGGCCTTCTAAAAAGTGTCAAACAAGGCAAAAAACTCGCTAAGGAGATTGGTTATCCCGTCATCCTAAAAGCGACCGCTGGTGGCGGCGGCAAGGGTATGCGGATTATTTGGAAAGACGATGAATTTCAACATGCTTGGGATAGTGCTCGCCAAGAGTCCAAAGCCGCTTTTGGTAATGATGGCATGTACATCGAAAAATTTGTCGAAGATCCGCGCCATATCGAAATCCAAATCCTTGGTGACCAGTATGGCAATGTCTGTCACCTTTCCGAAAGGGATTGCTCCATCCAACGAAGACACCAAAAATTGGTCGAAGAATCGCCTTCTCCTTTTATGACAGATGAGCTTCGTAAGAAAATGGGCGCTGCCGCCAAAGCTGCCGCAAAGAGTATCAATTATGAAGGCGCTGGAACCGTAGAGTTTTTGGTGGACAAACACCGTAATTTCTACTTTATGGAGATGAATACACGGATTCAAGTGGAGCACCCTGTGACAGAAGAAGTGATTGATTATGACTTGATCAAAGAGCAAATCAAGGCAGCAGCAGGTATTCCCATTTCTGGCGAAGATTATTTTCCGCAAATGCACGCCATTGAGTGTCGCATAAACGCTGAAGATATTTATAATGACTTTAGGCCGAGTCCTGGTACGATCCAGTTTTTGCATTTGCCGAAAGGGCATGGCATCAGAGTCGATACAGCAGCCTATTCGGGCTATACCATCTCTCCTTACTATGATTCTATGATTGCGAAGTTAATTTGCCGCGCTAGAACCAGAGAAGAGTGTATTCAAAAATTGCAACGCGCTTTAGATGAGTTTTTTATCGAAGGCATCCACACCACCATCCCCTTTCACAAAGCTTTGTTAAAAAACGAAGACTTTAGAAGTGGGAATTTTAACACTGGATTTATGGATACTTTTGAGATGCCTAAAAAAACCTTGACATAAAGGTTTTAAACCCAAAAAAGCAGTATTCACTGATGAATACTGCTTTTTTTTTGTTAAAAACTGTTAAATTACAGTCAAAGCCTAAATTCTTCACCCTATTGTCCCATTTTTTGACTATTTTTGGTATTACTTAAAAAAACTGATTATGAAAACAACTCTACTTTCTTCTTTCTTTTGTTTGATGACTGTTTTCTTGATGGCGCAGCCCACCATTACGTCTGCCTATTTTGTTGCCGCCAATGACATCTTAGAAACCCGTATTGACACGCAGCCCAGTAGCGCTATTTTGCCGCTAGGCACCAATCAACAGACTTGGGACTATTCGTCTCTGAGCTATGCGGCTTCGACCTTAAGAGATTCGTTTTTTGAGACCAACATGGGCCCCAATAATGACCTGTACCCAGATGCAGAGCTGGTACAGATTAATGGCTCCATCGAGCAGTACTACAATGTCACATCGGACAAACAAGAACTAGTTGGTTATGCAGGTCAAGACCCCGTAGGGCTTGGGATTTTTGTCAATGCACGATACGACCAACCTAGTCTTTATCGTAGTGCGCCATTGGCGTTGTTTTCACAAATCAATAGCACTTCTTCTGTTTCTTTTGCTGTCGATGCTGCTCAACTTCCTGATTCTTTACTCAACCAATTACCTATAACACCTGATTCTATCAGAGTCGCTATCGCAAACACCAAAAATGGAATCGCTGATGCCTATGGAGACATGACCATTCCTGGTGGCACCTACACCGTTCTTAGATTGAATTTGACAGAATATACAGATACTAAGATTTTTGCTAAACTAGGCAACTTCTGGCTAGATATCACCTCTACCGTAATTTCATCTATTCCTAACATCCAAGGCATCGGAAAAGATACCATAAAGCATTTTGACTTTATTACAAATACCGAAAAAGAAATCATCGCCAGCGTCTATGTGGATAATAATACGGATGAAGTTCAAAGAGTGGTTTATAAAGCTAACGTAATTAGCTCACTTTCAGATATTAACGCGCCAAGACCATCATTGTCCGCCTATCCCAATCCTGTTGAAAATGAAGTCATGTTTAGGTTGGATAATATTCCTTCCGGAAAATACACGATTAAAATTTACAACATTCTAGGCGCAACGGTTTGGCAAAAGCCCTATCGCATAGATGCTAATACTCGACTAATTTGGGAAAACTTAAGAGACTTGAACAAAGGCACCTACCTGCTTTCTTTGGTCAACGAGAATAATATTACCTTATCCACACAGAGATTGGTGGTGATTCGCCCTTAATAGAAAGTCAATTTCGGAAGAAAAAGCCCTATAATTTTAAAAATTATGGGGCTTTTTCTTTGGGATACTATATTTTACCCTACTTTTGCCAATATACTGATTGGTATATTTCAAAGTACACACCCGATGAATTATAAAACCATAGGAAAAGCCATTAATTTTGTCGAAAGACTATCCCCTAGCCTAGCGCAAAGAATCTCCTTCAAACTGTTTACGTCTCCGCGCCCAAGAAAACAAAAACCACAAGAGCAAGCATTTTTAGAGACAGCAACCCAACGAACTATTTTGAATGACGGAAAAAAAATACAGGCTTATATTTGGGGAGATAGTGATCGAAAAGTGCTATTTTCACATGGCTGGGAATCCAATGCCGGTCGATGGCGCTCTTTTATCCCTGGGCTTGTAGCGGCGGGATTTCAGGTTGTCGCCTTTGATGCGCCTGGGCATGGAGCTTCGGAAGGCAAGCGACTCCACTTGGTTATTTTTATGTCCGCCATACAGGCCATGTTCAAGGAGTTTGGGGCTTTCGAAGCACTCGTGGGCCACTCCATGGGCGCTGGCGCATCGGTCATGTGTCTCGCCACGCAGCAACTGCCCCGCCCCAAAAAGATGGTGCTATTAGGTAGTTTTTCGGAAGTAAGTGAAGTCTATAAAGGCTACACAGAGATGATAGGGCTTACGCCAAAATTAGCTCCAAAATTTAATGAGACCATTAAAAGACTTTCGGGGCGTGATGTATCTTATTTTTCCGTTGCCGAAAAAGCGGGACAACTTCATGATATTCAAGGGCTTATCATTCACGACAAACAAGACAAAACCATCGCTGTCCAAGAAGCAAGAAACATTGCCAAAAGCTGGCCTTCCGCTCAATACATCGAAACAGATGGTGCGGGGCACAGCCTACAGAATGACTACATCTTTTCGGAAGTCATCAATTTTATTGCTTCGTAGCTATCGTTTTTCGGGTAGATTTTTCATTTTAAGACTTTTTTTAGAAATTCATTTTCCACCTTAAGCTCTCCTATGGCTTTTAACAAGCGATCACGCTCCACTTCCGCTTCTGTTTTTTGCGGTTTCTTTCTCTCAAAAATAATTTCCGAGTTAGATAAAAACTCTTTTTTCCAGCTACTAATTTGTGCTGGGGACAGCCCATACTTCTGTGCCAGCTCGCTCAAGCTTTGGCGTTCTTTTAAGGCTTCCAAGACTATTTTTGTCTTGAATTTTGATGTAAATTTGCGTCTCTTCATAATGGCAAAGTTTTAAAGAAAAATGGTTGTATAAACCAATGGTTCGGTCATTATTTTGGCAAAAAAGTAGCAAAAAGCCCTATAAACACTGGCTTTTTTCTATTTAATGCAAGTTAAT
>CAMZKG010000045.1 GCA_947311105.1 uncultured Saprospiraceae bacterium | reverse complement strand
TATGACGTGGACAAACCCTACACACTCCTTTTCTTTTGGTCTCCAGAATGCGGGCATTGCAAAAAAGCGGCGCCCTATCTCGTAAAGTTCTTTAAAGAATACAAAGACCAAGTAGAAGTCATCACTATTTGTAACGAAATCGGAGATGATAAAGTAAGTAAGTGCTGGGATTTTATTAAAGATCATGAGTTTGACGATATGATGAACCTAGCCGACCCCAAATATTCATCTCACTTCAAGACCGTTTATAACGTCAAAACAACACCTGCAATCTATATCCTTAACAAAGACAAGGAGATTATCATGAAGCGCATCCCTGCTAAAGAGCTTCCAGAAATTATGCGAGAGCTGATTGAACGGGACAAAAAAAATAAGAAATAGCTGCGGGATGTCGAGCCAAACGCCGTCTAGCAATCGAGTGACTAGTTGCTAATTACTAGTGCGCAGAATGTCGAGCCGAACGGCCGTTCGGGTACCTAGCAATCACGTTACTGGTTACTAAAACGTGGGATGTTGAGCCGAACAGCCATTCGAGTGTTTAGCAATCGGACTCGTTTTAAACGGGAGCAAAACGAAGTTTTGCTCCCGTTTAATTTTGTATTTATGGATTTGCGGCGATGTCATCTTCCAAAATGCTTTTTAGCCCAAGTACCTGACGCAGGGCAAATTCGACTTCCTTAGTGGGCGTAGCATCTCCCTTTTCGATAGCAGCAATATTATCAATGGATAGCCCTACTTTTTGCGCAAGCATCTGCCTTGACATACCTAACCCTACTCTGGTATTACGCACTTGAATAGCCAAAGGTAAATCTGCCGCAACTATCGCTTGACCAGCGACATTTGGAAAACCATTAGACATTTCTAGCGGATTATAGTAAAATGCCGACAATATCTGCAACAAGCCAAATAAAACCAACATAGAAATCAAAGGAAAAAGCCTTTCGGCCAACACCTGATATTGGGTAGCGGGAAAAACCTGTTTGTCCGCAGGCTTCGTAATAGGCTTCGCTTCAAACACTCTTTGAAGCTCGGGATTAGTATTCATAAAAATCATAATTGTGGGTTTAATTTTAAAGGAATGTGTTTTCTCACAGCACATTTTATTGTTGGTCGAGCCGATATAATTGATAGGTCTCGATAATGTCAATTAGTTTTTTGTCGTAATTTTTGTCGGTGGCATATCCGATTTTCTTTAGGCCTTTGGCCCACGCCTTGTAGTCGTCGCCATATTTATGCAAAGGTTTATACCTTTTAGTAGAAAGCAGTTGGCTGTGTGCTCTCCAGCTTTCCCAAGCGGAATGATAATTTCGAAAAAAGTCCTTATGGCTATCGTCCGTCAAGTTCGTACAATGCCCAGATTTACATTTTTTGGAAAAACATTTCATTCCAAAGTGGTTGTGATTTTTTTGCGCAAGCGTACTCTCTCCTGCCCTGCTCTCCACCAAAGCCTGCGCCATCTTAATGCTTGCGGGAATCCCATATTTTTTGTGCTCAGCAATAGCCACCTTGGCATATCTCCTGATGTAGTCTTCGACTTTTTTCTGGCGTAAATTAGTGGTAGGAGCTGCGTCGCTTCCGCCAAAAAAAGGAAGTACATTCAATTCTTGAATATTGCCTTGCGGCGAAAACTGCCCATGTGTGACGACTAAAGGCCATTGCAATTTCACCTTTACATCTTTCGACCAATTAATGCCCCAGGTAAGGACCAACAAAAAGGCAATCGACTTCCAAAAGAAGGTAGATTTTAGGGATTCTCTCCAAGAAGTTAAAACATAATGTTTCAGCCTATCTTTTAGACTAGCTAGGTTACATTTTAGCTTTAACCAGAAAAATTGGAATAAAGTGTACTGCTGAAGCGCTTCATCCAGTCCGAAAGAAGCATTTTTAGCCCCAGATGATGTCCCATTTTTATTAGCAAAAAGGGGATTATCATGAAATTTTTTATTTTTTTTATGCTTCATTTTGTGCGATTTGAAAATTATTGTTACCTTTACAGAGTAAGTAATCAAACTTACTGTGTTTGTATTTACAAATATACAAACATTTTGTTTTAAATGTCAAATTTTTTTAAACTTATTTGTTGAAAATGGGAAATTTTGCTGAAAATCCAGTCAATCGTCGCTTCAAAAAGGTGTACGAGCAGTTAGAAAAGCTCAAATTAATCAAAGGCAAATCTGATTTGGCCAAGCACTTGGGTACTTATAATCATGTCATCAACAGCATCTTGAAGGGCGAACGCAACATTACGGTTGACCAGCTCTATAAAATGTTTGATACTTATGGTGTCAATGGTAATTATTTGTTTGAGTTGAGTGATGACATCTTTTTGTCTGGTCACCCAGCGACTTCTGACATTCCGAGCATTCCTAAATCAGCCGGTCATTATTCTGGTCGTCAAAATATTACGCTAGTGCCCCACCGTGCCACTGCAGGATATGCTTTGAGTAGTCAGGAAAATGATTTTTCTGAATATCCCAAATTTTCTATCCCCGGCTATGAAGGGGAAGATATGTATGCTTTTGAGATTGAAGGGGACAGTATGTTACCGACAATAACGAGTGGGGATATTGTCGTTGCCGAAAAAATGAAATCGGGTGAGCCTATTCGAGACAATCAGGTGTATATCGTGGTGACCGACTCGGTTGTCGCTAAACGTATCCAACTGGTCAAAGAAAATGGACAAGTGGTTTCCATGCGATTAATCTCTGATAATGACGCCGTCTATAAACCCTATGAAGTCGAACCCAACGAAGTAAGAGAGATTTTGAAGGTGAAGGTGCGTTTGACCAATCATGCCATTGCGTGATGTGCGTGATATGCGGTAGAGAAAATTCATGAATTTTCTCTACCACATACCATACCATACCATACCGCAAATTCATGAATTTGCGTTACAACCACATCCATCAAATCAACCGAATCATGGCCGTCTCCCCTTGCATATCGCGTGCTTTTAGCGTAAGCGTATAAGTTTTGGTCGCCTTTTCGTAATTGGTTTTGACGATTTTCAAATTAGGATTACTAATCTTAGCAGCATGGGGCTTTCTAATCCCTTGAATCACAAGGTCTTGTGTGCCATATACTCTTACTTCTAATTTTGACTTCTTGTAGGAAGGCTCAAAGCTGTAAACATTAAACGTACCGGTATAGTCCAACAAAATCGGCATTTTTTTATTGCCTATCTGATAGGTCAATTCATACTTTTTTTGCGCTAATCTCGGCAAATATAACAGCCCATAGCCTTCGATTTCTTGATAAACTGCGCTCGACTTACCATTTAATTTTGCATCGGAGATATGCTCACCTTTCTGTAATTTTATCTTCAACACCATGGTGCCCAAAATGTTATTTTCATAAGCTTGACTAGGCATCTTCGTATTGTCAATGGAGACCGTCCCCGACACAGATTCCGTTACTTTTGTGTACTTGTTGTACAACCATTGGGCATGCAGTTGCTCCGTATTTTTGGCAACATATCGATTGGGGTGCTCATTGACCATTTGATAGTAAGCTACAAATCGGTCATTGACGCCTTGCTGCAAAAATTTATCTTGAGCCAACCAATTAGACCAATGTGTTTCGATAATATCTGTCTCGTGTTCTGTTATATCAACCGTTGGCAAGGAGGCTAGTTCGTACCATGGATTACCATAATTAATCCGATTGATAACAATAACGCCATTATCAAAACCACCCCCATTGGCGCCCTTCGGTGGGTTTAATTCTCGGATATAATCAAATAAAGTGTTGACATATTTCACCCCCACTTTGGACATGACAGCACCTGTACTATATTTTCCGGAAGGATTCCAGTAATAGCCATAGGCACAAGGGACGAAACTCTCTGGAAAAGATTGTCCATTTTCTTGAGACCAACCGTATTGCTCCATGATATTTCTAAACAGTTGAAGATGCTCTTCATTGCTTTTTTGAGTCCAAGGGTGATCGTCTTGTTGGCAATACCACTCTGCTCGCTTCTTCACGCCATCGACCCAATACTCATGCCCCACTCCGTGCAAGCCAAATTCCATGTGCGCCGCATTTTCTTCAACATACTTCATGATGTCGATTTGTTCATCACATACATTTTTAGAATTATCCCAATTGGCACCCATAAAGGTAGTAGAAGGATATTTAGCAAGGATATTTTCGCGATCCATTTCCGAAAGGATAAATAGGCACTGAATACGAGTACCCACCTTTTGCCCTACTTCTACAATCCCTTGATAATCAGTAATATCCATCTTTCTATCAATACCAATTCGATAGGGCCCTACGCCATCAATATCTCCCGAATCATTGCCGATATTCCATCCCAAATCATCAATTGCAAAAGCAAAAGCTCTCGGAAAAATCATTTTGCCAGAGTGGTTCAATTCATTAAATAAATCAGGAGCTACCTTGTCAGACTCCTTAAACCAACTAAATGGATTCAATGTAAAAGCTCCTGCGCCTAGTGCAGATAACCGTACAAATTTTCTTCTTGAAACACCTTTCTTTTTCATGGCTAGTTATTTTTTGTGTACTCTTAATAAAATGAAATCGTCAAATTTGACTGCGAGCAGATGCGCTCCTTTCGCAAGCTCTCCGTAATCTTTATCATGGTAATAGTCCGTCACTTGATAAGTAGATTGACTATCCAAACCCCGTAAATCAAGCGTCCCTTCAAAGGACTTGGCATAGAAAGCATAGTACAAATCACCATCTTTGCGGATCACATGCGCTTCGGGACGATCAAAACCTATATCATATAAATCTCCCAAATATTCTCCCTTGGACAACATTAGGTCATTGTATAATCCAATCCATTTTTTGGTAGCCGCTTCTTTTTTGGGTGTCAGCAAGTAACTTGCAGAAGCCGTAGGATTGTCTTTGGGCCAAGTAAACTTACTCCCCAAAACAGCACCTACCCCAAAGGAAGAAGCATAGTCACTGCCATGGTCACTTAACTCGACATGGTCACCATAATAAGCCGTTTGTGGAATCAAGGCTTTATAGACTTTCCCTTTTGTCCGAATTTGCCAACTACTCAGCGGGTCAGAACTCACCGCCTGATTGATATACGGCATATTGTAGTACGACATGCAACAACCACAAGGGCAGTTTTCTATAACGGCATTCGGTTTTTGCTTGCGCGAAAAATCATATACATCCTTAAAAAACAGGGGCAATTGCTCCGCTGCTTCTTCGGAATCATCCGACTCGCCCGCATAATCAGGCGGGCAAGCGTTCATGTGCTGTCCATCCATTTTTAGCCCATCAAATCCCCACTTATTTAAAAACATATCCAAAACGTGTTCAGTGTGCTCTTTGGTAGCAGGCGAAGAAGGAGACATATAAAAAGCATCCCACCAAGTGATAAACTGGGGCGATTCATCAGCATTTTTCAACAAAATATCTGGATATTTCTTAAACAACTCAGACCGAAAATCCACCGCCAATGGCGCCCACCAAAGCTTAGCTTTTAGTCCATAACTATGAATTTTGTCCACTAAAGCCTTCATTTCGTCATCTCCACCAGGAAATTTTTGCTTATTCACATCCCAATCCCCTTCAGTTATTTGGTACCCATCATCTAACACTGCCCATTTAAAGCCCAATTCCTTTACTTTGGGCAAAGTGCCTATGATTTCATCCAATGTAAAATTGCGCTCATATCCCCACGCACACCAAATAGGCTCAAAGGCCGCTTCTTCGGGTTCAACAAATTTTAATCCCTTCTTTTGCATATACTTCGTAAATGCCCTTTGCGTCCGAAAACAATCTCCAGTATGTACCGCCACAAATGTCTCAAAAGTCGATAGCTCGTCCCCTTTCCCAAATTCTTGTGGCTCCAGATACTTATAGTTAATTCGCATGTCGGCTTCCTTGCCATCTTCTGAAGTCTCTAGATTCATGGAGACCAATTTTGGTGCTAGCTCTGTATGACCAATCGCTAGCCCACCGTCCTGTCGCCAAACATCTAAGATTGGAATCCCCCCCCCATAGTCGGATTGGTTCATCCCCATATAATTGGCGTTATAAAAATCTGCGCCAATTGGGGATATCCAGTCTTTACGTGCGCCAGTAGAGCTCCCTTGAAATGCCCAAAATTCTTTATCCTGAGTATTTTTATTGATTTTTAGGTTATGATTAGTCCAATCAGTTATTAATAATTTTTTGGCACCGTGATTCACATATTTGACTTGGCAAAAAACCATGTCAGGAAAATCATCATACGCTTTGATGGTCATTCTTTTTTCTACTTTTTGTGGATTCATTCCCACAATAAGATATTGTTGTCCGCGCCCGATTTTATCCTTGAACCCCTTGCGGGAAAAATCAGATAGCACAAATCCGCTTATTTTCCCCCTACGGGTGCTGATGTATTCGGAGTCCGAGAAACCTGCGGACAATTGGGGCGTCCATTTAGAAAGGACTTTAAAAGCCATTTGTTTGTTTATTTCAATCTTCAGATTTCCGTGCTCTATTATATTTGAATTAGCAGTCTCTGTAGGAATGACATTCAATTTTTCACTGCACGCCGACAGAAAGGGAATAAAAGCCAAAAGAGCAATTTGTAATATTATTTTCATGTCATTTATTTTTGATGTTTTTAGGGTTGTACAACAATACGCTGTACGCCCAAAATATCATGAGCATTTTGAAGAAGTAAAAAATACGTACCTGATTGTAATTGATTGATTTTCAACTTATTAAATCGACCATCAACAGACTGACTTTGAACAAACTGACCATTGGCTCCAAATAACTCCAAACGCAGTTTGTCATTAGGCACCTTATCTAATTCCACAGCAACCACATCGCCATTTTTCAAAATATTCGGAAAAACTTTAAAACTATTACCTTTTTGCGCAAGCTCATCAATACCCACAGGCACATAAGTAGTACCATAAAAATCAATCTTTTGACCTGGCACTAACCGATCACATTCGATGGTCAAAGTTGGATTGTCTCCGCCACTTCCTACATGAAAAACACGAGATTCTCCCTTGCCCAAATATTTTAGACTCTCGCTTGCCCGAATGCCATTGACCGCTGGAAAGGCATCATAGTAAAAAGAACCTACGCCTACATTTTTAATTTCAATAATCGCAGAATCAGGTGCCACTTTAAAGGATTTCACCCAAAACTTGTAGCCAGATGCCAAGCTTGCTTCTTTGATTCTTTCCATGGATTGATACTCCGGCTGGTCATTGCCAATAATATATGATATTAAAAATTTGCTGGCAAAATCTTCATAAGAGATGCCGTGAGCACCATTGGGCCAATCCAAAACATGCTCTTGATCCCAATCCGTATAATAGCTAAACTCTCCGCCGGCAGGAGAAGTTTTATATCGCTCTGCACCAAAAAAATCCCAGTTCAGTTCATTCACATAAGGATGCTCTTGTGCCATAAAAGAGTCGTCAAAATTGCCAAATTGAAGATTCAACAAATTAGGCTGCACATCAAACGGCGAATAAGTATCATCAGCCGCATCAATAGAAATACTCCAAGGCGTATTGACAAAAACACTATCCAAATGCGTTAAAAATTCAGCCTGAAATGCCTTGCTAGGAAAGGTCTGCCCCAGCACAAAAGGCCCATCATAAATATGATATTCTGCCCAAAGACCAAAGCCCGTCTGGACAAAGGCTAAGCGTGGATCGTCATCATACCTTTCGGCAAATTTGGTATAAAACTGTAAGGTAAAATCTTTTAATTTTGGATGCGTCCAATCAGGAAACCAGGTGGTCACCCCTTCAGAAAGCCCTTCTGTTTCGTGATAATCTGACAAGTTTTTGATGTAGTCCGGCACAGATGTCTGGTAGCCTACATACACAAACCGAAAGCGCAAAATAGCTTGATGACCACGAGATGCAACCGCTTCCAATAGGTCGTCAACAGCACTCCAATCATATACATTTTCGTCTGTAACTACTTGATTATAAAGCATATAAGAATACTCTAACGAGATAACATCTGTATTTTTGGCGGGATTGGTCGTCCAAAGCACAATCCCTGTCATGGGCTGCACATCAGTTATATCGGACTCCATAGTCACATCACTAAACACTTGCCCAAACATTTGCGCAAGCAGAAAAAAGCTACATAAAAAGGTGGCTATTTTTTTCATTTTTTCCTATCTGTTTAATTAGTATTCTTAATTAGTATTCTTAATCAAAGGCCAAAACAAAAGCCGATACAACTGCCAAAATCATCCCAATAAACCTAATCGTCTCAGGAAATACGGCATACATTATCAACGACAATACAATGGTAATCACGGGCGCTAAGGCATTGGTCATCGGACTAACAATCATCGCCTTACCATGCCTAAACGCATAAACAATGGTCAAAGCCCCCACCGAATTAAGTATCTGAATCAAAAAAGCATATCCAGGCCCATCAAAACCATAATTGATTTCTTTGGAAAAATCTGTCATAAAATACGCTATTGGCGCAAGCAATATACCAGAAACCGTCATATAAAAAAAGATACTCTCTGCCTTCATAAACAAATTCGTGCTCTTCATAAAATAACCTTGAGTACCCCACGCAATAAAAACTAAAATGGCATAAATAAACCATGCTCCCATGCCTACATCCCCTTCACTATTTGAATAAGACAACAACGGAATCGCAATCAATGCCAATATAATCCCAATCCATGCCCTTTGATTGGCTCTTTCTTTTAACAAAAGCATCGACAGCAAAATAGTAATCACGGGCGACAAAGAAATAATCGGAAAAATCAAATAGGCCGGGCCATTGGCTATCGCACCCGTAAATAACAACATCTGCCCACCAGCTCCCAAAATCCCTATCAACATCCCATACAAAATAGCTTTAGGTGATTTATCAAGTGCCCAATTTACATTTTTCAATGCAAAGAAAGCGGGAATCAACATCGTAAATGACCACACGACATAGCTCAAAGTACCAGGAAATCCAGCCTTTTCGGGAATCTCTATCAATGCACCCCATATACCCCAAAATACAGTGGTAATCACTGCATATAATATCCATTTCTTTTTGTCTTGTTCCATTTTAACCGTTTTTGTATTCCTTGAATCCCTAACACTATTTTGATTTCAAAAATTCCGCAGCTGCTATCATATAAATAACACGCTGCGGAAGACAACACCAAGAACCTTATCTCATATCAATGGTAATCCCATCAGCATCCGGATTAGCAGGTGTAGCCTTACTTGGAATCCACCCGATTTCATTCCAATCTGCATCGCTTGTCCAACCCACAATTTTTATTACTTCTTTGCCATTCAAAGCCGCCATCTTGATTCTAGAAACAGCCCATTCGATTTCTACTATATTACCAGTTACTTTATAAGTACCATCCACTTGGGCATCTATCGTATTGCCCCCATCATACGCCCAAAAAGTATCCCAGTCCGTTCCATTGGGGTTATAGTTAGCAAAATCGAACCAAAACAAGTCTGCATTGGCCTTATCATTAGAGAAGCTATTTTCTATTAACAATTCACCGCCACCAAAATTTGGCCATAGACCATAGGGATAATTCGTAACCGAATCTGGATCCGTATCAATCAACATATCAAAAATAGATGCTTCAGTAGCCGCCTTCTCTTGTTTGATATAAAAATACAAGAATTCTCCGTCAAAATCATATTTGAAAGAACGAATAGCACCTGCATCCGCATCAACCGTAAAGGCTTCTGCAATACCTGCCCAATCATCAAAAGAGTCATCCGTAACCACAACTGGCGAGCTTTTATCTACATTAATTTTTGTAGAAACATCATGATTATCACCGTTGGCATCTTTGACAGTCAGCTTGATCGTATATTCGCCTTTATGGGCATAAGTATGGACAGGATTTTTGTCCGCAGCAGTCTCCGTATCTCCAAAATCCCATAGATAAGTACCTGATACTGTGGAAGTATTGGTAAAAGTGACCTTTAGGCCATCTGCTGAATAAGTAAATAATGCGTCCCCTTCTATTTTTGGATCAACAGGATCCGTTGTCTTACAAGAAGAGAACATTAACCCAATTCCTAGGGTCAGTAGCACGAAGCTAAAAAATGAAAACTTTTTCATCATTAAGAGTTTTAGTGTTAATTAAAAATTGCCCAAACTATATGAGCAATGTTTTTCTTACTTACGTAAAATTGCAAATTTTACTTAAAAATGCATTATTTTTTGCACAGTACAAGAATATGGCGTTTGTACTTTCACAAAATACAGTCCACTTTTTAAATTCTTTGTACTCAATGGAATAGTCATTTTTCCCAAAATTTTGCCATCATACAATTGTTTAACCGCTTTTGAATGGGCATCAAACAAAGTAATCGTACAGTCAATGGCTTCCGCCGCAAACAGGTCAATTTTTCCAAAATCCATCATCGGATTAGGAGATATCGTCACATACTCAAATGGGCTCTCTATGTTCGTTATAGCGGTAGGCCCTAATTTAATATCCAGTGTTTCTGTATATTCAGAGCCAATGATATCTTTAAAAGCAAACATCCGATAATAATAAGTCAATTCGCTATCCAATCCTCCATCCAAATAATACGAATTTAACTTGCCAAGTTCTGTTAAAAATTCAAAATGTTGGTCGTCCCCGATTGACCTTTCGATAACATATCCATCGGCATCAGGGTTGTAAGTCCAACTTAATTTTACTTTCGATAAAGGTGTCACCGTAGAAGGTTTCACCATAAAGTTATCCGGTGGATTCAAAGAAGGGTATTTTTGAAAAACATAATCTCCACCCCATACATCCATATTATTGACTAAAAACTGACCGACCATACTAGTAGGCTCCACAAATTCTATTTCCTGCAATTCCACTCTACCTTCGAGTGAGTTAGTGGACAATTGGACATCAATGTTATTCTTAAAGCTCCAAGTTCCGCCAATAGACTCATAGAGCTTACCATCGGAAATTTTAAAAATTTTGTTATCTCCTGTCTCCAAAACAATCTCATAAGTGCTCAATGCTGCCGCTTCCATCATAAAATACAGATAATTGCTGGTATTCATAAATCTCAATGCTACCATTCCATTCTTGTTTCCCGTAGCTACAGGCTCAACGGCACTCCAATCTTGAACATCGTTATCAATTGAAATATTCACAAATTGCTTATCAAATGAGCCCGAAGTAGATAATTGAGCCATAGTAGCTTGCGAATATTGATTATTCAGGATGTATTGCGTCCGATAAAAATAAGTGGTGTTGGGGTCTAAATTTTTATCTGTAAACGCAATGTTATCAATGGTATTGATGGCGATAGTTTCAAAATTGACATTGTCAGTAGAGCGCTGTAAGCGCACCACCTGATTATTACTTTGTTTTTCCCGAGACCAATAAATGACGGCATTTTCATTAAAAGGTAAAATTTTCATTTGTTCAGGGCCTGCAAAACCAGCCGTAGCCGTTCCTTCTTTTACAAAATAGCCAGAGCCTGAATAAGTTGGTAAAGAGCTTTGGCTAGAAACAGTCAAAAAATGATTCAATTCATTTTCTCCTAAAGCGTCGTTCCAAGTTCCTTGATTAGCGGTTTGAATTCTATAATTTGGACTAAAAGCAAGGGTTTGCCTACTGTCTTTAAGGACAAGAGATAAGGCATAATTTCCGAAAGGAATATCACCCGGCAAACCAGCAGCGACATCAATGGTATGTGCCACACCTAAAGGCCATTTTCTAATATCATCATCGATGGTATAGACATAAACTTCTTGAGAAGCGGTATTACGCAAGTTAAGTTGAATCGTGTAAGCATTCGTCGGGTTGGCCCAACCCTTGTTGATCAATTTTACTTGAAAACTTACGGCACCATTGGGTTTGGCTTCCTTCTGCAAATGAGCATCAATTAATTCATACCTAAAGCCCAGTTTAGTTTCGACATCGCCCCAACAACCTTCGCTTTTCCATTGATTAAGCACCCCCTGATGATAGTCCAAATTCAGGAAAGTCCAATGAAACCGCTCCAATTCTTCGACACTATTCACACAATTGGACTGTGCACTAGGATTGCAAGTTTCTCCCCCCACAATCATATATTTGGTATCCTCTTCAAGGTACGCTTTTTCGACCGCAATATCATTATAAGTGCCATAATCCGTATTGCTTGCGACAAAACAATCATTGTGAAAGGCTAATCTAGATTTTGTAGAGCCATTATAGGCTTCCGCCAAAGAGATCGGGTCCCAGTCCGTCAATTCAGCCATTTTCTTTTTAAAGGTAGGTGTTCTTAGTTGTATCATTCTATCGGCAGGCATTACATCTAGTAGAGCATTAACGACAGTCCTTCTGTCCGTCCAATTTTGCTCGGTAATCACCCCAGGGCTTTGGGAGAAATAATCCGTATAGTACCATTCGCCCCAAGTACCAATAAACCCTGCCTGAAAAGTCAAAATAATATCGCTATTATCTTTCAAAACATATTTTAATTGCTCAATATGCTGCAATACAATATCAAGTGGCGCATCGCCATAAGGTGTAGTAAGGTTAAACTTATAAGCAAACCTAACGATAATTTTAAAGCCACCAGCCCGCACCATATCAAAATCACTTTTGAGCCCATTGATAAAATTAGAAGACAGTGGCTTGTTATTAAAACCTTCTAAACTATAATTTTTTAAAATTAGTCGCACCCCATCATCACTAAAATTTTGGAGCATGTCCAAGTCAAAGTTTTCTACTTGATGATAAAATCCGCGTTCAGGATTGGGCACGGGCTCAGGGTTGACACTGTAAGAGACATCATCAAAGGTTTGGGCATTGAGCGCCAAAGACCAAAAGATAAGGAAAAAACAACGAACTAGTTTCATGCATTCAAGTTTTAAAAAAGGAAGACATCCCTATCTAAAGAATGTCTTCCTAAAGAGTGATTACTTCATTTCAAGCAAAAAGCCATCTGTTTCGTCGCCACCAGTTACAAATTGATCTGGAGCCCAGCCTACACCAGCCCATAAAATATTCTGAATCTGAATACAAAACTTAGCTGCATCGCCACTAAGTCCTGGTACTTTACTTCTTTTATAAGCAATCTCAAAGGTGACGGTTCCATTGGACTCTTCCACATAACCAAGCGTGTAAAAAGCGGTTTCGGCATTCTGTGCCCAGCCCCAACCATTGTCAGCACCACTATGATCATACATATCAAACAACTGATGCAGTGCAGCTCCTTCCAATAGGACGTCCAAGCCAGCACCTGTCCACAAACCAGAATTAAAACCAGTAGTTTTCTCATTATCTGTATCAATAAATATATCGAAAATCATCGTGTCCGCCAAAGATCCCGTATAATTCATCTTCATGTAAACATACTCCGCATCATAATCAAAAACGACTGAATTAACAATACCAGAGTTGTCCCCCAAGGTAATCGTAAATTCAGGCTCTGTCACCTTGTTCCAATCATCGAAAGAATTATCCGTCAAGTCAATACGAGTCGCTTTATCTACATTAATTTTTGTAGAAACATCATGATTATCACCGTTGGCATCTTTGACAGTCAGCTTGACGGTATATTCGCCTTTTGTGGCATAAGTATGGACAGGATTTTTGTCCGTAGCAGTCTCCGAATCACCAAAATCCCACAGATAAGTACCTGGTACTGTGGAAGTATTGGTAAAAGTGACCTTTAGGCCATCCGCTACATAAGTAAATAATGCGTCCCCTTCTATTTTTGGATTAACAGGGTCATCCTTTGTCTTACAAGAAGAGAATAGCAACCCAATTCCTAGGGTCAGAAGCACGAAGCTAAAAATTGAAAACTTTTTCATAATTGAGCGTTTTTAATGTTAAACTAATTTTGCACACATAGTTTGTTTGCAATTATTTCGTCAATCGGAATATAATAAAGCACCCGTGGGTCATCCCAATCAATCACTAAGTTATCTGCTCCGCTTGGTTGAGTAGATAGATTAATGTCTCCAATGGTCAAACCAACAATATGATATCCCCAATATGTCCGATTGATTTCTTTTTTATTTCTTATCAGGTCATAAAACCGATGACCTTCAAAAGCCAATTCTAAGCGCCGCTCTTCTAGTACCACTTGTAACAAAGTTTTACCAGCTGGAACACTGTTAATCTGAGCGTCTGCCAATCCCCGATTTTTTCGGATTTCGTTGATATTCTTCAAAGCATCCGTTTCGTTGTTTTGATGGGCGTAAGCTTCGGCACGATTTAGGTACATTTCCGCAAGGCGAAATAATACTGGCGAGCTCAAATTGGGGTCTCCATCCTGAAAGCTAAATTTAGTAATAAAGAACATCTCCAGACCGTTTTTCTTTTGGATAGTTCCATCATCTGCAAAGACCGTATCTATATAGCTTGCGCGAACATCTTGGGGATGCTCCTGCAATAGATTTATATAGCCATAAGTCGCAAATTCTTCACCCCACCCAGAGTTGCCATTACTATAAATCATGGAAGCAATCGATCCAAATTTGCCCCGATTATCTGAAGCAGAAAAAGCGATCGCCCAAATGGTCTCATTGGACGAAAGTGCGTTGGCAAAATAAGAAGGATAAGTTTCCGAAGTTTCTAATGTAAACCTCCCCGAATTAATTACCTTATCCGCATACTTTATGGTATTGGTGTAGTCTTCCATAAAGAGATAAACCCTTGATAATAAAGCCCATGCCGCTTCTTTTGAAGCATATTCTTTGCCACGGGATTGGTTCATCAAATCGGCAGCATGCAGCGCATCTTCTAACACCACATCATAAACTTCCTGCACTGTAGCCCGTGCTTTCTGCCCATCTTCTCCTGATGCGCGTCTTAGGATTACGCCAAGATTGGAGCTAGGGTCTCCATTATTATATCCCTTTCCATAAAATCGGACTAGGTTAAAGTTCACAAAGGCACGCAAAAAGTAATTTTCGCCTAAGAGTTGCTTTTCGTCATCCGTCAAGCTAGATTTTGCTTCCAAAAACTCAATAATGGTATTCGCTCCATTGGTAATTTTGTAAGAAACATACCAAAAGAATCTAGAATTGCTTTGACTAGCAGAGTGCGTATAAGTAAAACTATAATACAACGGATCTTCCGTCTTTTGGCCACATACGATGTC
The DNA here is from genome assembly GCA_947311105.1 of uncultured Saprospiraceae bacterium. Classification (GTDB taxonomy): domain Bacteria; phylum Bacteroidota; class Bacteroidia; order Chitinophagales; family Saprospiraceae; genus HyVt-613. The sequence goes on along the minus strand of CAMZKG010000045.1, from coordinate 15,289 downwards.
ATCCCCTGCAAAGTCTATCATCTGAAAATACTGGCGTAAATAACAATTATTGTCATCTACAATCCCATTAAATTCTGCTCCATCTTTAAACAGGGCGTAGTTTCCATTCGTCACATTGATGATACCATCAGATGCAATCGAAATAGATCCCGTAGTCAACTGGTCATTGGGCAGCACATCCAAATCCGAGCAAGCCGAAAAGAATATTGCCACAACAAAAATTAAAAATAGGGTATTTTTCATGGCGTTAGAATTTTAGATTTAAGTTAAACATATACCGTTTATTATTCGGATACTTAAAATCCGAAACTCCTGGCATAGACCAATTTTGAGACACCAAGGTCACTTCTGGGTCTTGTCCCCAAAACTGGGTAAATGTAAACAAATTATTACCACTCAACCCGATGGTAATGTCCTGCAATTTTAGGCGCGAAGCCCAGCGATTTGGCAGTTTATAACTCAAGTTAATGGTTCTAATTTTTATAAAGCTACCATCTTCCAAATATCTTGAAGAAGGCTCTTTTGACAAAGCATTATTTTGCATACTTGGGTGGGTCGCCACATCGCCGGGCCGCTCCCAACGCTTCCAATCACTCTTTGGCTTCATGTTATTGTAATATGGTTCATGCCCGTCATTATCCATAAACACCCTAGTAAAATTATAAATCTTATTGCCATATTGATAGGCCATATTGGCAAATAACGTCACGCCACGATAGGTCAAATTAGAACTAAGTCCACCAGAAAATTTTGGTAACGCAGAGCCGACTTCTTGTGGTGCAGCTTCTGTATAATTGTTTGTAACTGAACGACTTATAATATCTCCATTGGCATTCCGCTCTATTTTCTCCCATTGTGGAGCGCCTGTTTCTGTGTCCACACCAAGCCATTTTGGTAGCATAAAGGTATAAATCTCTCCCCCATTTCGATAGACTTGAGAGATACCGCTCAATGTCGTAAAAATAGGCGCATCAAAACCAGCCAGTTCATTATTATTTTTGGCAATATTAAAAGTAGTTGACCATGTAAGGTGCTTGCGCTTAACATTCATTGTCGAAAGACCTATCTCAAATCCACGATTGGTGACTTGCCCAGAGTTTTCCCAACGATACTCAAAGCCTTGCGACAAAGGCTGAGATGCTAGAATCAATAAATCCTTTGTCACATTATTATAAAAATCAAATTGCAAATCTATTCGGTCTTTGTACAAACCAACATCAATCCCCAAATTATACTGATTGGTGCGTTCCCAAGTTAGATTTGGGTTGGCCAATTGATAAGGTGTTGCAGCAGGTCGGTTGCTATATTGAGTATTTAGGGCATACAAACCTAAGAATCGGCTTGCGCCAATTTCGGGGTCTCCTGTCACCCCAAAACTCCCGCGTAATTTTAAGGAATTAATGGTTTTGTTATCTTCCAAAAAGGACATCTTGTTCAATATCCACGAAGCCGAAATGGAAGGAAAATGTGCCACACGGCTATTGGCTGGAAAATTAGACGAAGCATCGATCCGATAAGAAGCAGTCAAAAAATACGTGTGGTCAAAATTGTAATTGGCCTGTGAGATAAAAGACCTAAAAATACTTTTATCATGACCGCCACCTATCTTAAACTCTGATGAAGCCACTTCCGGCACACTAAATCCTTCAGGAATCCCTTTTCCTTCTAAATTTAAGCCTTCCCAATAGCTCCTATCAAATTCCCCCCCAATTAAACCGTCCAAGTTATGTTGTCCAAACTTTTGCTCCAAACGAAATAAATTGGTGCTCGTGACTCCATAATACATATTAGAGCTTTCAGAGACGAAGCCTTTGTCATGAAAAGTACCTGCGGCTACTTTGGACACAAAACGATGGTTTTTATCCGTGGCAAAATTCATCCGATTAGATGTAGTAAATTTTAGCCACGAATTTAATCTCACACCTAAAACCAAGTCATAGTTAACATCAATACCCTTATAGCTATAATCCGAATTATCAATACTATGAAGCGGATTGATATGGTCTCTTGACCACCAATTTTGGGTATGACCATCTACGTACTTAGGCGTGCCATCGGCATTAAAAGGATTATCCCATGGAACACCCAAATAAGAATAATACATGTCTAAATAATCATAACTCGTTCCTTTTGAAGAACTTATGTTAATATTATTCCTTAGATTGACACGGCTGGTTAGCTGCAAATCAGTATTAACACGGACATTTATTTTCTTATTCCCTGTATTTCTAAACGTGCCTACTTCATCATAATAAGTCCCACTCACGTAGTATCCAAATTTCTTACTTTTTCCGCTAGCAGCTAAATAATACTTCTGAAGTGGAGCAGGTTTAAAAACTCTATCAACCAAGCCCCAATTTTTACTTTTCAACCCTTGGGGATAGTCCAAATAGAATTTAATTTTGTCAATTTCATGTGTCTCTTTATCTCTGTATAACTCGGCGCTAAAGTCATCATAAAACTCTTGGCTAGACATCATTTGGATATTTCCGTGATCTGGCGTATTATACCCATAACTAGATCTAAATTCAAAAGCAACTTTTTCACTTTTGGCTTTTTTGGTGGTCACAACGATAACTCCTTTATTGGCTCTTGCACCATACATGCCCGTTGCGCCTGCATCTTTTAGGACGGTGATACTTTCGACATCATTGGGATCAAAAGTGCCACCAATAATACCATCCACTACAAATAATGGCTCGGCATTTCCTGGCTTGATGGTAGAAATACCCCGAATGCGAATTTCTGCCCCACTACCGGGCTCACCAGAGCTTTCTAATACTTGCACACCAGAGACTTTACCTTGCAACAAACTTCCGACGTCATTTGCCATCACGTCATTAAGTTCTTCATTGTTTAAGACCGCCACTGCACTAGAGATTTCCGTTTTAGTTTTTGAGCTATAACCCATCACTACTACGTCACTAATAACAAGTACATCAGGCATCATCTTGACATGAAAAAGGCTTTGATTGCCCACCCATCTTTTTTCTGTTTTGTAACCGATATAATCAAAAACCAAGCTATCGGATGGTGCGGCCTGAATCGAAAACTTACCGTCCACATCTGTCGTTGTGCCTTTAGAAGTACCTTGTATCAAAATATTAGCCCCTATCATGGGCATATCGGTCTCATCGACCACGACTCCAGTGACTTGCGTAAAAGCCTGCCAGCTCAAGAGTAGTAAAAAGAAAGTAAGTATTTTTTTCATATCTTACGAGTTTAGGTGATTCAAATATCAAACAGTCGGCTGATAAACGTCATTGACCATTTTCAATTTGCCTTGAATGAGTTTTGTTATTGATGCCGTTGCCGGCGGAAAAACTTGTCGTAAATCTATTTCATCTGTTTCTGTCAAAAGTGTTTTTAGTGTTTTCATAAAAATATTCTTGATTTCCGTTGCGACATTTACCTTGCACACGCCGAGACTAATGGCTCTTTGCACATCGGGTACAGGCACCCCAGAGCCACCATGCAAAACCAAAGGTATTTGGGCGACTTCCTTGATAGCTTTCAACCGTTCAAAGTCTAACTTTGGCGTTTCTTTATAAAACCCATGCGCAGTCCCTATCGCCACCGCCAAAGTATCCACCCCCGTTTCTTCTACAAACAATTGAGCATCTTGCGGCCGGGTAAAAGCCACCTTATCATGGGACTGCTCCAACTTGGCGATATACCCCAATTCAGCTTCTACATTAGCACCATAGTTGGCCGCCAATTGGACTACTTTTTTCGTATTTTCAATATTTTGCGCAAGCGGCAACTCACTCCCATCATACATCACCGAGTCAAAACCAGCCTTCAAGCAAGCTTCCACCAACTCAATACTGCCTCCATGATCCAAATGCACCCAGCCCGTCACTCCGTATGTTTTTAGACCAGCTTTCGCCAAAGCCAGGGCATTCTCCAAGCCCATATAATCTATCGACTTTTGCGTAAGCTGTAAGATAATATCACTTTGCTCTTGTTGGGCAGCCAACAACACCCCTTTTAGGGTCTCAAAATTGTAAAAATTGGTTGCCAAAAGTGCCTTCTGGACTTTATTTATTTCCGCAAATTTTTCTTTCATCTTCATAATTCTCCCCTAATCTATTATATAATCAAAATCAAATTGCTCTTTGGCGGCTTCTCTAACCACATCCAAACTAACAAAAGCCCCCGTACCCCCTTGAGCCGTGGTATTTACGGCACCCATTATTGTACCCAATTCTAGGCATCTTTCTACGGGATAACCTTTAATAAAAGCATTGATAAATCCCGAGTTAAAACTATCACCCGCGCCAATCGCATCCACCAATTTTCGATTCAAAAAGGCTGGAAAATGCAACTCCTTGTCACCACTATAAAGCGTTGCGCCATCCACTCCCTGCTTTACGACTACATGGTTGCTCCATGCCAATATCTTCTTTATCCCTGCGTCGATTGTTGTACTATCAGTCATCGCCATCAACTCCCCTTCATTTGGCAAAAAAACATCCACATAGGGCAACAAAACTTCTAAATCCACATCCCAGTTTTCGTGTGGATCCCATTGTGGGTCAAGCGATGTCGTCAATCCCAAAGATTTGGCTCGCTTAAACAATAAATGCACGGTCGGTAACAGCGCTTCTTGCAAAAAAATGGAGCTTACATGCATGTGCTTGCCCTTCATCAATAATCCATCACTCACATCATCGGCACTCATCACACTCATCGCTCCAGGATAGGTTATCATGGCTCGCTCTTCGGCATAACTCATGGCTACGGTGATGCCTGTTTTGTGGGTTTTCGTTTTAATAATATAGTCGGTATTTACGCCTGATTTTTGGAGTGAATTGAACACTAAATCGGCATAACTATCATCTCCTATTTTGCCAAAAAATGTGGTTCGAGTGCCTAGTACGCTTACATTATTTGCAAAAATCGCCGAGCTACTCCCCAAGGTCAACGTCATGTCTCGCGCAAAGACTTCTTTGCCCACTTCGGGTGTCTTTTCGATATTATTCAGAATCAAATCCACGTTTAATTCGCCAACAACTATTAAATCATATTCTTTCATTTTTTCATTTTTGGTTTGCATTTGGTTCGCATTGGGGTTTGATGCGTATTTTTTTTGTTTTTGTTCACGTAGCCGAACGGCCGTTCGGTTTTACATTTTTTGGTTCGCATTTTTGGTTCGCATTTGGGGGTTTGATGCGAGATTGTTGGCTTTTTTTGTCCACGTAGCCGAACGGCCGTTCGGTTTTACATTTTTTGGTTCGCATTTGGTTCGCATTTGGGTTCGCATTTGGTTCGCATTTGGTTCGCATTTGGGTTTGATGCGTATTTTTTTTGTTTTTGTTCACGTAGCCGAACGACCGTTCGGTTTTACGCGTGCGTGCGTCATTCCAATTGTTCGTTCAAATTGACCAAATTAAAACGGTGAAAATATTTGTCCATAGCTTGTTCTATATGAGCCATCAAAATATTTTCTGGTTTAATCCCCCAACTTTCTACATTTTCGTACAAAGTCTGGCGCGCTACTTTTACGGCATCGTTTTCCCAAATATACCGCGCTCCAGTTTTGACTAACCAAAGTTGTCTTTGCGGGGTATTCTTGTAAAACTCTTTAGGGTCTTCGTCTTCACTAAGCCACTTTTGCCAGCGGTTGGAGTTGATGACAGCTTGCCATAAGACCTCCTTCATGTTTGATTTTTTTACAATCTTCCTTTCGGAAAAAAGCTGTTTTTCAATTTGCGCAAGCTCCATCAGTCCATCATATTCCCTTTCGGTAAATTCTGGCCCGACATTAGCGGCGCCCATACCCGAAAGGGGATAATCTTCTGGGTTGTCCACCCCGTCCGAATAATGCCCTTTTATTAAGCTACCATATTTGCCGGCAACGGCGACCAATTGCTTAGCGACTTGCGGATCAAATAAAGTTGTATGTAAATCTGTCCCTACTTTGCCTACCACAAAACACGGCCACACGTCTTCTAACCCCTTCTCTTTCAATCCCTTCTGTAACAATTCAAAGAACTGATTAAACACATTCATATCCGCTAGCCCACCATGTACTTCTTCTGTCCCTACTTCATAGGCGATGCGCGGAAAGCCATTTTCTCGTCGAAACTGCTCTGTACTGGCGATTAATTCAACGGTGCGTTCAGCTACAGTGCGAGTATCGATGATTTCTCCCTTCGGTAAGGTGACGTCCACAGTGGGGTCCACATGAATCATATCATAACCTGCTTCAACCGCCGCTTCAAAAGACTTCTTGACCCAGTCCATCGCTTTCTGATAAGGCCAATTTTCTTGTTTTTGAATATCCTTAAGCCAAGGTCCGCCATGATCTACAGCAACGATTACGGCACCTGTGTAGTTAATTCGGCGTGCTTCCTGTTTGATGGTTTGCACAAAATCAAATTGATCCATCCCCGTATAGCCCTTGTTGATATCTACTTGATTGAGCGTTGCCGCAAATTTGATGGGGGCATTATTGCGTTTGGCGGCATTCAGAGAAGCCCTAATCACGGCAATGGAATTGGGGCAGGCAGCAAACAAAGTCCTTTTAATACCAGTCTCCTGTGCCAAACTCGCCATTCTGTCGAGAATGTACTCCAAAAGAGATGTGTTATTTGCTTTTGCAGCTGTCCTAAGATTTTGATCCATTATGGTTTTTATTAGAGAGATTATAGATGGTAACTCCTTGTACGACTCGGTGGATCGCCCCACTTTTTGAAGGAGAATCTGGGTCATAACTAAGAGCAATCGACTTGTAATAAGCCAACAATTGCAAGGGCACAAGACTAATCAAAGTCCATATTCCTTCATTAATTTTTTTTGCCGAAAGGTCAATATGCAAATCAAGGCTGACACCTTCTAAAGGGACATTGCTGATCCCGACAGAAAGCACTGGTGCATGAGATTTTCGCATAGAATGAACCAAGTCAAGCTCATATTTTCGGGCATAATCATCATTGGAGAAGAAATAGACCATCATGGTTTTGTCATTCACTACCGCTTTAGGCCCATGCCTAAAGCCCAAAAAGGAATCAAACTTGCAGATGATGTCTCCATCGGTCATTTCTTGTATTTTCAGATGTGCTTCGCGAGCGACCCCCTGCAAAGGTCCAGAGCCTAGACAAACCGCTCGTTGATAATCGACATTGCTTATTTTTTGTAAGGCTTTATCATAGTCTTTAAAAAAGGTTTGGATTAAATCTGCTGCGTTTTGGATTTCTATTTTCATCGCGGCTAAGTGCTTCATCCTACCTATCAATAGCGCCGCCAAGCCCATGGCGGTCACACTGCTGGTCATCGCTAAGCTTTTGTCATTGGCCTTATCGGGCATCACTAGGACAAAGCCATTATCTATTTTCATTTGTGCCAAAGCCCCATCCTTGTTACAGGTAATAATAAGGTGTCTAACCTTCGAAGAGAATTGATTGGCGAGATTAACGGCTGCCACACTTTCAGGGCTATTACCTGAGCGGGCAAAAGAGACGAGCAGTGTTTTTTTATTTCTATTAATATGGTACTGCGAATGCGTGACTATTTCGGTCGTTTGGATAGCCCGCGATGTAATCTGCGTATCCTTTTGAAAGAAAGGAGCGACCATCTCCCCAATAAAGAAAGAAGAACCTGCTCCAGTAAAAATAACTTCGGAATCTATATCTACATCACCCAAAAAACTGGTCAATGCATCCTTTTGGGTATGAATCAAGTCAAATACTTCCAACCACAACGCAGGTTGTTGGTGTATTTCTTCGAACGTATAAGTCGTGTTCTCCACCATAATCTTTAGAATAATCAATTAAAAAAAACGTCCACACCCTTTCAAAACCTTTCGTTTTACTGGCTATGCACAAATTTAATAAGCTTTTACAACTTAACCAAGTTTTTTATGCTTTTTATTCTATTTTTTTATTTTGACAACTTTTTTTGTAAAATTTGGTTTGGTTGCTAGAGCACGGGACGTCAACCCGAACGGCCGTTCGGGTGTCTAGCAATCAGGCTACTAGATACTGAACGCTAGTTTCTAGATACTGAACGCTAGTTTCTAGATGCTAGTTGCTACTTACTAGAGCACGGGACGTCGAGCCGAACGGCCGTTCGGGTGTCTAGCAATCGGTTCTAGATGCTGAACGCTTATTACTAATTCACTTGATAAAAATATTACAACAGGAAATGGCAGAAAATAGCACCTTAAAACGACGAGCGGAAACTCTTGACCTACTTCAGGAAAAAGGTAAAATTTCCGTCCCAGAATTAAGCAAAAAATATAATGTAAGCGAAGTGACCATTCGCAACGACCTAGCTCACTTAGAAAAAAAAGGACTTCTTGTCAAAACACGTGGCGGAGCCATCAAGTCTCAACCGAGTAGCTTAGTGCTTAGCTTGCACCAAAAACAACAATTAAATTATCCCGAAAAGCAGAAAATCGGTAGAGCAGCTGCCAAATACGTCCAGGATGGTTATTCGGTGGTTATTGACTCCGGTTCAACGGCGTTGGAAGTCGCCAAAAATCTTAGTGGTTTTAAAAACCTTACACTCATTACCAATAGCTTGCCGATTGCTGATATTTGCGCCAATTATGAAGGGATACGGATTATTATTTCGGGTGGAGAGTTGCGTGCGGACATGCGGTCTTTGATTGGCTCTGTCGCCGAAAAGAATATTTTGAAATACAACTGCGACGTAGCGATCATCGGAGCAGATAGTATCTCGCCCCAAAAAGGAATTTTTACCCCCCTAAATGATGATGCTCTCGTCAGTAGTGCGATGATCTCCATTGCCAATAAAGTCATTGTGGTCATTGATTCTGCCAAATTCAAGAAGAAAAGCTTGGTCAAAATAGTGGATACCAGCCAAATCGACGTGGTGATTACCGATGATAAAATTGATGCCGATTTTGCGCCTTTATTGAATGATTTTGGGGTTGAATTGGTGGTGGTACAGTAGAGCAAATTCATGAATTTGCTCTACCGCACCGCAAATTCATGGATTCCAGTCAAGTGCATTCCACTTTACTGCAGACATTGGCAAGCATTTAGCTGCAGGGCAAGCCACGGTAATCATATAATCTTCGACTTCCCCATTCAATATTTCTCCGTAAGGAGTCATATTATTGGTATTAGATATCCTCACCCTAAATCCTACTTTCTGTCCTTGTATTGCATTAGTAGGCACCACGATAGGCAATGCGCTTGGAAAGCCTGCTGCATCGTCGATATCTACCACCATTTCGCCTACATCGTCAAAGTCTCCATCTCCATTCCAGTCAATCCAAGCTTCGAGATTTGCGGTGGCTCCTGTTGTATTCGTTGCCGAAAAAGGAATATTTAAGGTCGCACCAGACGTCCAATTTTCATTTCCCGTAAGGACTAAGCCATCATCAGAATCACCATCAGCATTCGCATTTTGTTGAGCATCCGTTTCTGCTGTATTGGTAGCACCAAGCTGAATATTTGGATCAATAATGTGCCTAGGGCCGTTATTTGCCGAAAGGCTCTGATAATCACCGGCAGCAGTCGCAGCAGACAAGTCCGGCAAATCTCCCCAGTCATAATCCGTTGCTCTAAAACCAAAATCAAAACTATGATTATTAGCTCCAACGCTAGGCAAGTCCCCGGTCATTATAGCAATCAAGGCATTATTTCCCGAAAGGGCTGCATCACTATCATAAATATTGGTACCTGCGTCGGCTTGAGTCAAAGTAAGACCAACCAATGGGGCTTGCGTAGAATTTCCCTGTGCATTCGCAACTCTCAATGAGTAAGATTGTCCATAACCCAATCCCATAACATTATAAATCCGACTTGTGGTCGTCGTACCCATAGAATTATTAGAAAAAATAAAATGACCATCAACATCCGTAGTCGCTTGCGCTAAAACGGTATTCGAAGCATCTAATAACTCCACAACGACATTACTAATCCCTGACTCACCAGCATCTTGAAGCCCGTTGGCATTGGTATCATTCCAGACAACATCCCCTACTTCAATAGGCGCTGCATCTGTCAACAATTCGACATCACCCATACCTACCCCCTTTCCATTATATTCTTCATTACCAGAGTACACATTAGCATACCAATTCTCAATGGCACCATTCACCGTACTTAGCGTATTGACTCCTTGAATTGACCAATATTCTTGACCGGTACTACCTTCAGGGTGCGGATCCACCAACTGAACTAAAAGCTGATTAGAACCTTGGACAATTGCCAAAGCACCATTGGCTCCTTCCGCATAGTTATCTCCAGATTTATCATTAAAAAATTCATTTGGAGCTGGATAATTAATTGGGCAAGAGCCCGTTCCTTCTAACTCTAAGATTCCAGCATTATTACACACTTTTAGTAATTCACCAACCGCCTGCGCCCTTTCTGTAGTAGCTGTAGTTCCTGAAACCGGCGGATTAGTCTGATACCCTGCTTGAAGCCCCCATCTATCAACAAAACTCAAATACATATTGTCCAATTCATCAAACTCTATGTCCGTCAAAATAGGCTGTGTGTATCGGCTCCAACTGCCAACAACAGATTGGTCGATATCTGACCAAGGGTTCCAATCTTCACCATTTTTATTATAATCCAAAGGTAACGTAAAAACCGTAGAAAAACCCGCAGCAGGATTAGCCAAATCAAAAGACAAGACAAAGGCATCTACATCCGCTATATCTTGGGAAGCCAACCCATCACACAAACAACCTACATAACCTTTACCATTGTGTATTTTGATAGCCCACGGACGTAGTTCGCCGCCTGTACAAGTAGGCACATTCGCCAAATCACTCATCAAATACTGCTTTACATTTCCCGCAAGGGAAGCCATATTCCCAGCAGCATCGATTTCTATAATTCCTTTTTGAGCCAAATTAATAGCCCATATTTTATCTGTATTGGCATCATAGTCAATTCCGCCATATCCGACTTTTCCTGCTTTCGCAAAAGCATCCAAATCTATACTTGGTAAAGTTGGATCATCAGGCAAGGTATAATCTGCTGCAATCCCCGTATTACCAGCGTCATTTTCACATCCACCACCACGACATACCGTACCAAAATCTAGATTAGCCCCTCCATTGGTGGGTGTAACTCCTTGTAAATCAACTCGCCCAATCAATGTAGCTGGTGAGCCATTAGCATAATCAAATAAAACTAAATCTCCAGGCCCACGCCCTGCCACAAAACCTACATGCCGCCAAAGTGTACTTGCCACAAAAAGCCGTTGCTGCGACGTTTGAAATGCCTTACCCCAAGTTGACCCCAGCTCACTAACGGTAGCATCCGTCGTAGAAGTAGGCCCTGTACCTGGCGTACCATCATAGGTATTAAAATCACTACTTAGCCCTGTATCTTGATAATGAGTTGTCTCTAAACTAGACAAGTTATTGCCAACCGAAGAACCTGACACCCTAACGTGATTGACATAATCAGGGGTAGCAGTCTGCGCATAGGTATTGGGGTCAAACAGACCCAAGTCAACATCACAATCACTACTCGCAATCAATCTCAAGGATGTATTTTCCACTGTGCTATATGGGCTTTCCTTCAACCAAGACTGCGGCCAAGAAAACATCACCCTTACGGGAAAAGCAGGGGCATTAATAGTCCAATCACCGTTTACATCCGTGGTGACTGCTTGCACAGCGCCATTATTATCTGTAACTAAGACCATCACTCCAGCAAGCCCAATTTCATTGGCATCCTTCACACCATAAGTGTTTGTGGTTGCTCCACTAGCCGGAATATCAATATAAACAGTCCCGCCGACATCAGTTCCATTACATTGCGCTTGCGCAAAATAAGTCCCACCTAAAATAAAAAGTATAAGAAAAAACGCTTTCATCGTAATTGATTTAATTCAAACAATAGAATTATCCCTATAAAAGGGCATCCATCATTTGTACGAACATTGCCAATGTTTTGTTATGACCTAAACGACTCACCATCTAAAATTTTACACTTAAAGACCAAAAAAAACATCTATTTCCATCATCAAAACAAATTTTGGATTAATTTTGGGTATGTTCATAACAACAATTTGGCCCTAATCACGTCTTATCAGCACAATTAATCATCAGAATGACTACCAAAAACGTACTTGCAACCCTATCTATCTCCCTGCTAAGCGCTATTCTAGCGGTTGTTTTGTATGCAGCGATTACCAAAAGCTCTAATATTCAGCAAGGAAATTATCTCCCTGTCAAGCTCACTTCCTACAACGACGCTATTTTTTCGGGCAAATTACAACGTAAGTTTTTGTCATCGGCTCCTACGAACTTCATAGAAGCTGCCAAAGTAGTGACTCCCGCTGTGGTCAACATCAAGGCTATGCAAGGAGTTGGAGCTACTATATGGGGACGTGGAAGCGGCTCGGGGGTCATTATTTCTCCGGATGGCTACATCGTCACGAATCTACACGTTATTGATAATAGCTCCAAAATAGAAATTGCTTTAGATGACCAAAGAGAATTTGAAGCTAAGATTGTTGGTTTTGATAAATCATCCGATATTGCCCTGCTAAAAATTGAAGGAAATAATTATCCCCATATTATTATTGGCAATTCCGACTCTGTCCAAGTCGGCGAATGGGTCTTGGCGGTCGGTAATCCATTCAACTTACAATCCACTGTCACCACAGGAATCATCAGTGCAAAAAGCCGAAACATCAACATCCTGGATGCCGACAACCCCATTGAGTCTTTTATCCAAACAGATGCGGTCATCAACCCTGGCAATAGTGGGGGCGCGCTCGTCAACACAAATGGTGAGCTCATAGGCATCAACACAGCAATTGTCACAGAATCAGGACGTTATGAAGGGTATTCTTTTGCAGTCCCTTCCAACCTGATCCGCAAGGTCATCAAGGATTTAAAAGAATTTGGCGAAGTCAAGCGGGGATTTTTAGGGATAAATATCAAAAAGGTCGATGACGAAGAAGCTAAAAAAATAGGCTTAAGCAAACCTAATGGCGTCGAAATAACCCGAGTTGTAAAAAATAGTGGCGCAGAAATCGCCGGTCTTCTAGTACATGATGTTATCCTAAAAATTAACAATACCGAAATTAACTCCACACCTGAATTACAAGAACTCGTCGCTCGGTTTAGACCTGGCAACAAGCTAGTAGTTGATATTTTTAGAGAAGGAAAAGTACAGCAATTGACCGTACGGCTCCAAGGCATTAAGAAAGATAATAGGAATTTTGCTCAAGAACTAAAACCCTATTTCAAAAAATTTGGCTTTGAAGCTCGTAACCTTACTACTTCTGAAAAAAGAATTAGTGGTACAGAAGGAGTCAAAGTAATCTCTATCACAAAAGGAAAAAGAATAGCTAAGACCAATATGGAAATTGGCTATATCATTACTTCCGTAAATAATAGACCTATTCACGGCCTATTTGATTTGCTCTTGGCCATAAAAGAACCAATCAATGAAAACATCACCTTTGAAGGAATTTATGAAGAATATCAGGGGATTTATCAGTATTCATTCCCCCTATAAGTAGTAAGTTAATTTAAGTTTCGGTACTTAAGTTTAACGCTATTGAGACGGATTGGCTTTATGCACGTTAATTTTGGGGGTACTAAAAGATAAAGGATCTACAAAAAATTGGCTATTTCCTACATAAGTAGGTAACCGCTTAGGTGCTCCTATTGACTAGACCCACTTTGCTAGACAGACGAACGGCCGTTCGTCACAACATCCCACGCTTTCGTATCAAGAAACTGGAAACTAGAAATATAAATATACCGTATAATTGTTATCTTTGCCCTTCAACCAATAATCTATGCACCAAGTTATCGAGCCCGAACACAAAGCCCTAACCATCAATCTAAATGAACAGATTTATGGGACATTTGCAGAAATCGGAGCAGGCCAAGAAGTTGCGCGTCATTTTTTTCAAGTAGGCGCAGCAGCTGGCACCATCGCCAAAACGATGTCGGCTTACGACAAAGTCTATTCTGACCAAATATACGGACGAGAAAAAAAAGGACGTTATGTCTGCCAATCTCGACTCGTAAAAATGCTCGACCACGAATATGAATTAATGGAAGATAGATTGGGGAAGGAAAGACCTGACACCCAATTTTTTGTTTTTGCTGATACCGTAGCAACCATCAACTACACCAAAACCATCAAAGGGGACGGTTGGCTAGGACTACGATTTCAACTAAAACCAGACGGCCCTGCCAATCAAATCATCCTACATGTCAAAATGCTTGACAATAATAGTCAGCAACAACAACAAGCCGTCGGAGCACTAGGAGTCAATTTAATCTATGGCTGTTACTACTATTCTGATGACATTGAAAAAATGATTATTTCCTTCATCGATACCATCGATGGTCGGCTATCTATTGACATGATAGACTTACAAGGCCCTGATTTTGAAGGAGTTGACAATAGATGGCTCAGTTACTTACTCGTCAAAAACAAACTTTCGGATGTCGCCATGTTTGGTCCTGACGGAATAAATCGACACCCTTCGGACTTTCTGTACAAAAAAAGCTTACTCATTGTTCGTGGTAATTTTTTACCACCCACAAAAGTCAACATGGACATGCTAGACTCTGGGCTGCAGCAGTTTATTGATGAGCCCGAAGTCGATCCCGAAGGAGCAATACCCTTGGTAGAAATCACCATAGACCACCTTCACTTTTCAGAAAACATCGAAAAAGATTTTTTGGATCGAGCCAACTTACTTTGTGCACTAAACCAGACGGTCATTATCTCTGACTGCCAAGAAAGGTCTAAACTCGTCCACTACCTAAAAGATTATAAAATCAAAAAAATTGGTCTAGTCATCGGTGTCGAAGAATTACGTGATATTTTTACCCAACACAATGAAGAAGATGATGATGGAGCTCTTTTGATTTCTTTGGGCAAGTTATTCACTAAGCAAACCAAGATTTATGGCTACCCTTCTTTTGACCGACAAACGCACAAATATTTGAATTGTAACAACATGATGTTACCTGATGGCATCACTTTCTTATTTAGCCATCTCATCAAAAAAGGCAAAATCGAAGACATTCACTATGTTGATAAAAATATCCTTTCGATTTGGTCGCAGGTCGCTTTTCAGAAAATACAGGCTAATGATGATCAATGGGAGAAAATGGTGCCCCAAAAAGTTGCTGATTTAATTAAGGAGCAGGGGTTGTTTGGGTTTGTTGGTTGAGGCGTTCGCTTCGCTCTCTAGTTGAGTCGCTTGTCCTTTGGACTTCGCTGGTTGAGTCGCTCACTTCGTTCGCTGGTTGAGTCGCTCACTTCGTTCGCTGGTTGAGTCACTCACTTCGTTCGTTGGTTGAGTCACTCAC
>CAMZKG010000044.1 GCA_947311105.1 uncultured Saprospiraceae bacterium | reverse complement strand
GTCGCTGGTTGAGTCGCTACGCTAGTTGAGTCACTTGTCCTTCGGACTTCGCTGGTTGAGAAGTTGAGTGCTACCGCCCGAGACGGCTCAAGACGTGCTTGCCTAACACCCTAAAAGTGACGAAGGAACGCTCTAAAAACATAGGGCTCAAATACCCCCAAAAAAACTGGGTTAGCGCACCGCAAAAGTAAGAATCAACCGAGACTCAATGGTCTTGGGAGCGGCGCCATACAATTGGAGCTTGATTCGAAAATTCATCTTGTCCTTCAGCATAAAATCTTTCAAATCTACTTCTTCGGAGACTAAATCCACTTGACCGCCTGTTTTTTCTGGGACAGGATCCCGATAATAGGCTGGCAATCGCAGAATACTGCCATTTACTTCATCATATAACTCCACTTCGATATTCTTGATAAAATCATATTCGACATCTGAAAATACGGCCACTAATCGCCCTTTTCTTGGCAAAATGCTTTCTATGGTCGCCGGATCCACATTGTGAAAGGCAAATAAGGAGTCCGCAAATGTCTGAATCCCTTGAATCTCAAAATAATGTGATACATACGGCCCTATTCCCGCATTAATGGTAAAATCTACTGGGTATTCCATTTCAAACAAAAAGGCGCGCTCGGTGTCTTTTCGACAGGAGACCATCACACTCACAACCAAAAATATAAAAATTAACTTTTTCATGTGGTTGTAACGTGTTTTGGCGGGGTTTAGTTTGTTGGTGGGTGGTACGCGGTTGGGGGATTTTGCTTTTTTTGGGGTGCTTGGCACGAAGACGAACGGGGTTTGTTGGGGGATTTTGTTTTTTTTGGGTGCTTGGCACGAAGACGAACGGGCTTTGTTGGGGTATTTTGTTTTTTTTGGGGGGGCTTGGCACGAAGACGAACGGGCTTTGTTGGGGGATTTTGCTTTTTTGGGGGTACTTGGCACGAAGACGAACGGCCGTTCGTCTCTACTGGTGCTTCGCATCATTCCAAAGGGCGTCCATTTCCGCAAGGGTCATCTCTTCTATGGGTTTGGGGGCGTTGTCTTCGATATAATGAAAACGTTTTTTAAATTTTTGATTGACTCTTTCCAATGCAGTTTCGGGCTCTATACCGATTAATCGAGCATAATTAATCATGGAAAAAAGAATATCCCCAAATTCTAATTCTTTTTCCCGCAAGGGCATATCCTGCTCCATCGCTTCCTTAAATTCGCCAATTTCTTCTTCTACTTTGAGCCAAGCATCGCCTGGATTGTCCCAATCAAAACCCACTTGCGCCGTTTTTTCTTGCATACGATACGCTTTCACTAAAGCCGGCATCGAATCAGGAACTCCGCCCAAAACGGATTTTTTGCCTTCTTTGAGTTTTAGTTTTTCCCAATTCCGCTTCACTTCTGCTTCATCCGCCACTTCCACATCACCATAAATATGTGGATGCCGCCCAATTAGTTTTTCGGAAACGGCATCCAGCGCATCGGCAATGTCCCATTCACCCGTTTCGGAAGCAATCTTGGCATAAAACACCATGTGGAGCATCAAATCACCAATTTCTTCTTTGATACCGTCCAAGTCTTCTTTCAAGATGGCATCGGCTAATTCATAGGTCTCTTCGATGGTCAAATTTCGCAAGCTTTCAAAAGTTTGTTTTTTGTCCCATGGGCAGCCTGCGCGAAGGTCGTCCATGATGTTTAGCAGTCGTTCAAAAGCCTTTTTTTTGCGTTCCATTGTATTTCGTTTGTAGTCTTGCGACAAAAAGAGATTAATTCTGACAAAAGTAGAACTATTTGGGCAACTAAAGGAGAAAAAACCTGTTTTACTGACAATTCAACTGCTTTCGCAAAAAACTAGAATTATGGCCTTTCTATATATTCTTTTGATAATCACTGTGACCATAGGGCTCTCCTTCATTCTGCTTAATATCCGTCATATTGTTACTGGTCAACAATTTAGGGGTACTTGTGCTTCGGCAAGCCCTTTTTTGAGAGATAAACTCGGAGATTGTAGCTGCGGCGATGAAGAAAAAGCTGCTTGCGACAAAATTGTCCATAATGACGAAATAGCGGATCAAGAGTATGAAGAGATAACTGGGGAGTAGATTGCCTAGATGCTAGTTACTCATTGCTGGTTGCTAGTGACTAGATCGTGGGAAGTCGAGCCGAGCGGCCGTTCGGGTATCTAGCAATCGGGTTACTGGACGCTAGATCATGGGAAGTCGAGCCGAACGACCGTTCGGCTGTCTAGAGACTAGTGTTTCAAGTGTGGTTTGTTTTGTATATTTGCCAAAATATCATTGCTCAAGACATTCCTTTTGACAAAAAAGAATTTTTCACACCCCAAAAAACAAACAACATGAAAAAGCATTTAATTATTGGCATATTTGCCTTTGTATCCCTGTTTATGTTCACAGGATGCATCGATTTTCTTGAAGAAATCACTTACCACCGCAATGGCTCTGGAACGTATCAGTTTACGGTAGATATGGGTGAAGTAAAATCCCTGTTAGATGGGCTAGGTGGAGACGATAGCAAAGACAAAGAAGATCCCATGAAAGATATGAGCGAAAAGTTTGATGATCTCCAAACAAAACTCGAAAAAATACAAGGCATTTCTAATTTTAAGCACATCAATGACACTTCTTCTTTTGTGTTTGGCTTTTCTTTTGACTTCAAAAATGCCGTAGCCCTAGATCAAGCACTCCACCAACAAGATGAAAAACTAGCCGCTTCCACCAAAATATTTTCTGGATCCAAACGGCTCTTCTCTCGCTCTAACGAGGGCAGTATGGCTGAATCTATGAAAGAAGCCCTAGCCGGAGATGATGCCAAAGAAGAAGATGTAGCTATGATAAAGTCTATGTTTGAAGACATGAAGCTGCGTACAGTCTATCATTTTGACCGCCACGTAAAGTCTTCTTCTAACGAAAACTCTATGATTTCTGCGGACAAAAAAAGTGTCACCTTAGACTATTACTTTTTTAAGCCAGAACTCAACAAAGGAAAGGAAGGTGTCGGGACAGTGATTAAACTTAAATGGAGATAGACTAGCTAGATGCTAGTTACTGAACGCTAGAGCGTGGGATGTCGAGCCGAACGGCCGTTCGGCTGTTTAGCAATCGAGTTGCTAGTCACTACAACAGGTAAAAAACGCCCTAAACCATTGAAAATCAACAAAGCTTTATTACCTTTGCTCGGTCATTGATTATCATTCACTTTCAAAACATACACTTTTTAGATGAAAAAACTATTTTTCTTCATTTTTATAGCGGCTTCAGTTATTGCATGTAAAAATAATCCTTCGTCAAACAAGCAGCAATCTGCTACTGACACAGAAAAGTCCCCAGATGGAAAGGCGTCTGCTACCGCCAAAAAATCCAAAAATCTAATACTTGACGGAGAAACCCACTTCAAAAGCCTAAGGCAGGTTACATTTGGTGGAGACAATGCAGAAGCTTATTGGAGTTTTGATGATTCTAAGCTAGTATTTCAAGCCCGCAATGAAGCTTGGGATGCTCCTTGTGACCAAATTTATGTTACTGACGCTGACCAAATTTGGCCGAAAGGCAAAATCCCCCAATTGGTCTCTACGGGCAAGGGACGTACCACATGCTCCTATTTTTTACCTGGAGATACGACCATTTTATACGCCTCTACGCATCTAGCTGGGGACGCCTGCCCACCGATGCCCAAAAAGCGCAAAGATTATGTGTGGCCGATATATCCTTCTTTTGATATATTTGTAACAGATTTGAAGGGGAATATCAAAAAACAATTGACTAATACGCCAGGTTATGATGCCGAAGCCACCGTTTCTCCGAAAGGAGATAAGATAGTATTCACTTCGATGCGTTCTGGTGATTTGGAGCTATACACGATGGATATTGATGGTAGCAATGTTAAGCAAGTCACTTCTGAATTAGGCTATGACGGGGGCGCTTTCTTTTCTCCTGACGGCAAAGAATTAATTTTCAGGTCTTCCCGTCCAAAGACACCAGAAGCGATCAAAAAATATAAGGATTTACTGGCGGAAGGCTTAGTCATGCCAACAAAAATGGAGCTGTACATCTGCAATGTTGATGGCAGTAACATGAGACAAATCACCAACCTAGGTGGGGCAAATTGGGCGCCATTTTTTCACCCTTCCGGGAAAAAAATAATCTTTGCTTCCAACCATGAATATGAAAGGGGCTTTCCTTTTAACCTTTACCTTATCAATACAGATGGAACGGGTCTCGAAAAAATCACTGCCAGTGGAATGTTTGATGCTTTTCCAGTATTCTCGAATGATGGAAAATATCTAGTCTTTTCATCCAACCGTAACAATGGCGGGGGGCATGACACCAATTTTTTTATTGCCGAGTGGCAAGATTAATTTAATATAAAGCCTGCGCGCTTTTTACAATACTGGACTTATGAAAGGGATTACACCGCAAACAATTTTATTGGTCATCAGTGGCTATTTTGTTTTATTGATGGTTATTTCTTGGTTGACATCAAGAAAGGCGACCAATGCGACGTTCTTTTCGGCAGACAACAAATCTCCATGGTACTTGGTGGCATTTGGGATGATAGGGGCGAGTCTTTCGGGAGTTACATTTATATCCATCCCTGGCGTGGTGGGGGCTACACCAGAAGTCATGAAAATGTTGACTGGAGAAGCTACGGTAAAAGCTAACATTTACTTTTCGTACATGCAAGTAGTCATGGGCTACGTGCTTGGCTATATGATTATTGCGTTGGTGCTGCTACCGCTATATTATCGGATGAAACTAACTTCAATTTACCAATATCTTGGTCAGCGATTTGGATACTATTCACAAAAAGCTGGAGCGGGATATTTTCTTCTTTCCAGAATTGTAGGGGCATCTTTTCGCATCTATTTAGTGGCTATCGTTTTGCAAAAGTTCATGATGGATTCGTTTGGTATTCCTTTTTGGGCAACCATACTTTTGATGGTGAGCTTAATATGGGCATATACGTACAAAGGCGGTATCAAGACCATTATTTATACGGATACTTTGCAGACATTATTTATGTTGATAGCAGTGGTGGCAACTATTGCTTATATAGGCTCTTCGATGGGTCAATCCTTTACGGAAGTACTCACCACTGTAAAACATAGTGAATATTCTAAAGTATTTTTCTTTGAGAATGGCTGGAGTGACCCTAATTTTTTCTTCAAACAATTTTTTAGTGGAGCCTTGATGGCGATTGTGATGACGGGGCTAGATCAAGACATGATGCAAAAAAATCTAACCTGCAAATCACTCAAAGAAGCCCAATGGAATATGGGTTCATTTGTATTTGTTTTGTTTTTTGTTAATGGGCTATTTTTGGCTCTAGGCGCCCTACTCTATATGTATGCGGGCAATATCGGACTGGCTTTGCCCAAAGCCACCGACCAACTATATCCTTTGCTTGCGCTAAAACACTTCCCGACCTATATTTCGATTACTTTTTTGATTGGTTTTGTTGCGGCGGCATTCTCTAGTGCAGATTCTGCTTTGACATCATTGACCACTTCTTTTAGCACGGATTTTTTGGGGATAAGCTCCAATCCAGAAGAAGCGCAGCCTAATGACAAAAGAAAGCGCATGATGACACACATTGCCTTTTCACTTATAGTGATGGCATTGGTTATTGTGGCGGATCAATTGAGTGAAGGAGCCGTCATCAATAAATTGTTCAAATTTGCGGGCTATACTTATGGCCCATTACTCGGCATGTTTGCTTTTGGCATCATGACAAGTCGAAAAATCAAAGACAACTTGGTTATCCCAGTCACTTTAGGCGCAGCGGTTCTTGCCGTTATTTTGGACCTTAACTCTGCTCGTCTGTTTAATGGATTTACCTTTGGGTTCTTTATCCTTGCGGTAAATGGCTTGATTACCTTCTTGGCACTTTGGTTGATTTCCTTTGACGATGAAGAATAGCTTAAGGGCTCAGGGATGTCGAGCCGAACGGCCGTTCGAGCTTCTAGCAATCACGTTACTGGTAGCTGCATCAGCAAATCGTCCAAAATACTTGTCCAAGCATCCACAAAAGACTTTTTGGAAACTTTTTTTCCATTATCTTTGCCCGCTGCAATCACTAAAGGAAAAGAATGAATCTAACTCAAGCTTCGGATAAGCTCTTAAAGTATATCAAACAGAATACCACACCCGCCATCATCAGCCGTGGACAAAGCATCTATAACAGGGGCAAAAGGGGTATTATTATCAAAGAATTAGATATGGACATCCAAAGAGCCAGTTTTGAAGCCTTTGGTACAAAGACTTATCATGTCGAGATAAATAACTTCCTGAAGGGGTTTGGGCCTATTACTAGCTGTACTTGCCCAAGCGATTGGACGAATATTTGCAAACATCGCGTCGCTGCCATTTTTCTTCTGAATGACTACATCAAGAACCCTGACAGCCCTATCGAAACACTCAACGAAAAGGAAAGTAGCTTTCGCAATACCCGTGAGCCTTTTCTCTTAGAAGATTTTGATGAAATTACCTACCCCAAGATTCTTGCGCTGACAGAATACAAAGCTTTACCTTCTTTTTATGCCAATGAAGTAGAAACCTTTGACCAACAACTGGGCGCGGTTGGTCTGCGTCATTTTGGTGATTTTTGGGATCATGAAGGCACTGATGTGCGCTTTTTTTATAAAGAAAATCAACTTTTTACCGTTTGCTCCTGCGAACAAGACGTTTTGGGGCTCTGCGAACACCAAATGAACGTACTTAGGTATCTACTCAAAAATAATAAACCCCATTTCCTGAGAGATTATGACCCCAAGAACTACGAATCACAAAGATTAGAATTGGCACAGTGGGCTGGCATCAATTTAGATGACTTTGATGAAAATTTTGAATTCGATTTTAAAAAGAAAAGATATATTCCGAAAGGAAAATTGACTGGACTAATTGATTTTGCGAAAGCTTCTACCCCTACTTCTTTTTCGCAAGAAGATATACGGCAATGGCAAATATTAGCTCCCATCCTAAAAGCAGATGAACAAAACATCTACTCCATGGGCTATGTGATTGACACGAGCTATGATTATGAAAAGTACGCAACCATCACCCCTGTCATCGGCAAAAAATCAACTACTCTATTTCTCAAAGAATTGAAAGTTTATGAACCAAATACAAACTTTCCTGTCGAAAAATCGAGTCTAGACGACAAAAGAATCTCTTTAGCCAGTATGGCAAATATTCGGCTCCGTGACATGCAGGAATTCTCCACTAATGAAACATCAAAGGCGCAATTCAATGATTATCAGGCACTTATACCCCTTCTTGCCAACAATAATAACGTCTATATTAGACACCATCGCTACGAAAACAAAGTCAAAAGAAAGGATATTCGCCTAATTGAAGTATCCGACACTCCGGCAAAATTATTTTTCGACTTATCGGAAGATGACCATTTTTTTACTTTAAAAGCAAAGTTACAAATTGGGAGCAGGTCTATTCCCATTCCGACGACTCGCCTATCAAGGACATTAATTTCTCCATTTTTAGTCAAAAATGCTGGGATTATTTATTTACAAGATAATTTTAATCAAGTCAGAGCCATACAACAATCAATTGCGCAGCAGCCAATATATCGAGCCAAAAAACAAGATGCAGAATTATTTTTCGAGAAACTGGTTTTGCCGGCATCCAAGCTATTTTCCATCAAGGTCAGTCATCTAAAAACTTATGAAAAAAGAACCATCTTTTTGGAGTCAAAAAACAAAGAGATTTATGTAAGTGACATGAATAACTATGTTCTTTTTGAGCCTGCCATTAGATATACCAATGACACTGTCATAAAATTATCCAAACAGGGCACCCCCTTCACCAAGGAAGGTAATATACTATCTACTTTTTTTAGAGACGAAGAAGCAGAGAAGTCTTTAAATGATTTTATGGCGCAATTACACCCCGATTTTTTGCCCCAAAAGAAACAAGGGCTCTACTATCTTAATTATAACCAACTCCTAGAAAATGATTGGTTTTTTGATTTCTTTTCGGCTACCAAAAATAAAGGCATCGATTTATTTGGCATCAAAAAACTAAAACGATTAAAGTATTCGCCACATCGTGCACAAATCTCTACCCAAATTACGTCGGGGCAAGATTGGTTTGATATTAATATTAAAGTTACATTTGGTGACGAAGAAGTAAAAATTGCCGACCTAAAAAAAGCCATCATCAAACAAAGCAAATTTATCCAATTAAAGGATGGCAAGTTAGGTATAATCCCCGAAGAATGGCTAACCAAGCTAGCCAGTTACTTTAGGGTTGGAGAAGTAGATGACGATAAGCTAAAAATATCTAAACGCAAATTCTCTATCATCGACCAGCTCTTTGAAGACATTGATAACCAAGAGATTATACAAGAATTAGCCGAAAGAAGAAGAAAAATCAAAGCTTTCAAAAACATCAAAAACATATCGATTTCGCCAAAAATGACTGCGACTTTGCGGCCTTACCAAAAAGAAGGGCTTAATTGGTTGCACTTCTTAGATGAGTTCAAATGGGGCGGTATTTTGGCAGACGATATGGGACTAGGAAAAACCGTCCAAGTGATTAGCGTGCTCCAAAGCATGGTGGACAAAGGGCGTGGCCCACACTTGGTGGTCGTCCCTACTTCTCTCCTATTCAACTGGCAAAATGAATTTCACAAATTTGCTCCCGATTTAGATTTTCATGTGCACTATGGCCCGGACCGAAACAAAAACTTAGAACAGATTCAGAAGCATGACGTTACCCTTACGACGTACGGAGTCGTGCTACGGGATATTCCTTTCTTGCAAAAGCAGCTCTTTTCTTACATCATTTTAGACGAAAGTCAAGCCATCAAAAATGTGCTTTCGCAAAGATATAAGGCATCTTGTTTATTGCAAGCTGAAAATAGAATTGCGATGACGGGTACGCCCATTGAGAACAATACTTTTGATTTGTACGCCCAAATGAACTTCCTGAATCCAGGATTTTTAGGGTCACAAGCCAGCTTCAAACGGGACTATTCCAAACCTATTGATAGTCAACAAGACAGCATCCGTGCGCAAGAGCTCCAAAAACTCATCAGCCCTTTTGTATTGCGCCGAACTAAAGAACAAGTAGCCAAAGAGCTGCCGCCAAAAATCGAAGATTATATCTATGTCAATCTCGGCGATGAGCAGCAAAAAGTCTATGATGCCTTTCGGAATAAATATCGTGACTATCTACTCGGAAAAATCAAAAAAGATGGGCTAGCCAAGTCCAAAATGTATGTACTAGAAGGGCTGACGAAGTTAAGATTAATTTGCGACTCCCCAACCCTTGTTGATGACGGTAAATATACTGGAGAAAGTGCCAAAATCCAAGAACTAATCAAGCACATCACCGAAAAAACGGCCAACCATAAAATGTTGGTATTCTCGCAGTTTACCAAGATGCTAGCCTTGGTCAAAACATCACTAGACAAAGAAGGAATTGCCTACGAATACTTAGATGGTCAATGCACCCAAAAACAACGTAAATCCAGTGTCGATAATTTTCAAGAGAATAAAGACATTCGGGTTTTTCTAATCAGCCTAAAAGCGGGTAATGTCGGGCTAAATCTTACCGCCGCGGACTATGTGTATTTGCTTGACCCTTGGTGGAATCCTGCTGTCGAAAGCCAGGCGATTGACCGTACTCACCGCATCGGCCAAGACAAACATGTCATCGCTTATCGGATGATTGCCAAAAACACCATCGAAGAAAAAATTATGAAACTCCAACAACGGAAGAAAAAATTAGCGTCAGATCTTATCCAAACAGACGAAAGCGTCATGAAAAGTATTACGCAGGATGATATTTTGGATTTATTTGGGTAGGTAGGCCTTTTTTAAAAAATTGGCTTTGTTCCTTATTTTGTTCAAAGGCTACTTACGTGACCCCGTACATGCAATTAGATTGACCAGCCACACATCCATATAAAGGTTATTAACCTTAGAGTTTTTATCTTTAAGCCATTAACAAGTCTCGCTTACAATCCACCCCAACGCTATTGCTTCACAAAACGAAGCATCGACCCAAATTGCTCACCAGTGACACGCACAAAGTACTGTCCTTCAGGGAGTTGTGCAATAGTCAGTGCTACTTCAATAGGGCCTTTAGAATAATCTCCTTTTTGCGTAAGCACTTCATGTCCCATAAAATCATAGACTCGAAAAGAGATGTTTTGGGCTTTATGGGTGATTAATCGCACGGTAATCAAATCATCTGCTGGATTTGGATATAAGCCATAGGCAGTCTTTTCTTGCCCTTGCGGTACTACGGGCTGTGCCGTTCCACATCCCATTTCCATTACATACTTTTTGGCTACCCATTGATTGACCATTAACCATCCGCCATTCCAAAAATTCATCACTGCAAAATCATTGTCGCTGGAGTTGGAGCCATCTAAATTATTATAGGCGGATGCTCCATTTTGCCAAACCAATTGACCTTCTTGGGCTGCATCATTTAAGCCAATCAGAACATATTCACTGATACTGGAAAGGATATAATTATTTTCGGCAACGTCATTAATGGTTGTTAAGTATCCACCCGCATTTTGCGCAAGTGTCTTCGCTTGATTCCAATTAGCGATGTCTTGCGACAAATAATACCCATGACCATTTTGCTCTCCAAGCTTCGTAAATCCAGCGATGGACGCAGGGCAACCATTAGAGCCGCCGTTACCAACAAGAATTGCTTGCGCAATCATATTATTATTTTCATTCGTCTCGGCAATGGTATTATCTACATCTGCAACTAATAAGACAAAGTAATTACCACTTACATTGTTTGGTATTGCAATTGTATTAAGTATCGCTGATGTCGTACCCACTACGGTCCCAGCCGTAGAAATATTGCCCACCAAAATATCATCATTACTCAAGCTCGCATCAAGAGACAAATAAGTACTAATATTGTAAGTCCCCGTAGCAGTGGCATTTCCAATATTATTCAAATCAAAAAGCATATCCACAACCGACCCCGGCATCACAGATGTAGGTAAATTTGAAATATTACTAACCGTGAAGTCGGGCCCACCACTGGTACTTCCACAATCCATTTCCAAAACAGATTTACGAGTAGCCCAAGGATGATCAAAAGACCATTTGCCGTCCCAAAACAAGAACAAACCATAATCATTTGTGGAAGTATTGAGCCCGCACCAGTCACAATTAGAGTAATTGGTATAAGTCATTGGATCACCATTGACCCATTGGACTTGTCCTTCAGTGGCATCGTCTGAAAAGCCAATATGCACTAAGTCCGAGACGACACTTTTCAAGAAAGCATTTTCAGCAGCATCATTAATCACGGCAAGATACCCACCATTAGCTTCAGCTAAACCCTTGTTATTCAGCCAGTTATCTTGATTATTGGACAAGTAATACTTATGTCCATTATATTCTCCTAAGGTAGAATATCCTGGGATTATTGGTGGGCAAGAAGAGCCACTAATCGGATTAACAGTAATGGTAAAATTGCAAAACTCTGTATTACCGCATCCATCTGTAAAGGAAAATCCCATAGATATCGGCTGTCCATCTGCTGCAACCGTAGATCCTTGCGGTGGCCCCGCTATTTGCTCGCTTAGAACATAGCCTGATGCACAAGTCGTGGACGAAGTAATCGGGGGAAAAGAG
This sequence comes from uncultured Saprospiraceae bacterium, assembly GCA_947311105.1. Taxonomy (GTDB): domain Bacteria; phylum Bacteroidota; class Bacteroidia; order Chitinophagales; family Saprospiraceae; genus HyVt-613. The sequence goes on along the minus strand of CAMZKG010000044.1, from coordinate 3,659 downwards.
ATGGTGCCACCGCCTTGCCCATTCCCTTCAATAATAATATCTAATGGACAATCCACGGTCAATACACCTGTAGAATTTTGACATTCCAATTCTAATATCATTTTTCTTGCCGACCATTGATTATCAAAAGACCATTCCCCATTCCAAGGCAACATTAAGCCAAAATCATGATCAGCGTCATTCAATCCACACCAAGAGCAATTTGAAATATTTGTGTATCCAATAGGATCGCCATTGACCCAAGCCAAGTTCCCTTCTGAAGTAATATCATTAATTCCAATATGCGCCATGCCGGAGATAGCATTTTTAATAAAATCGTTTTCGGCAGCATCATTAATCACTGCTAGATACCCTCCATTCGCTTCCGCTAAATTTTTATTATTATTCCAATTGTCCATCCCATCTGAAATGAAATATTTGTGCCCATTATGCTCGCCTAAAGCGGCAAATCCATCAATACTCGGCGGGCAATTACTTATCCCTTGCTCAAACAGTACTATTGTAAAGGATTGGTCTTTACTATTCCCACAATCATCTGTAAATGAGTAAGTTATCGTAATTGGTACTCCGTCAGCTAAGTGATACGAGCCATTGGCGGGCCCTGCCGTTTGGGTGATGGTCACATTTCCAGTTGAACAAGAAGTCGTTGCGGTCGGCTCAGCCCAAACTAGACTAGCGCCTACAGGCACAGTCATCTGAATATCATTCGGAAAACTCGTTATTGAAATACTAGTGGGCGCAGGATTACCACAATCAAATTCCATCATAAAAAACTGCGGTACCGTACCATCTGTAAAGCTCCACTTACCGTTCCAAGGATGAAATTCGGCATAGTCATTGGTCGCATTATTGGGTAAACACCACGAACAATCATCAAAGGAAGTAAAGGTCACTGGCGCCCCACTTTCCCAAACCAAATTACCTTCAACGGCGGCATCATTCAATCCTATAAAACCCGCATCTGCAAATTGATAACGCAAAAAATCATTTTCCGCTTGGGTCTCTATCGACAATAATTTGGCCCCATAAGAAGCGGCAACAGCCACAGCTTCATCATAAGTTCTGGTAAATTTGGAAATAAAATATTTGTGTCCATCCCGCTGCCCAGCAAACTTAAAATCCCATAAATTAATATGGCATGTCGTATTTATTCCCCCCGTACTTGATACCGCTACACGCATGGCACACCGTTTGGCATTACCACAATCATCCGTAGCCGTATAGCTCACAACAGTTGCTCCAAATGGGAAAAAATCGCCACTACTTCCGCCTGTACTAGTGATAGTCACATTGCCGCTAGGACAAGTAGTTGTAGCTGAAGGAGCCGTCCAATTGACCACTGCACCGCCATCAGCTTCTGGAGCAGGAGTTTCTATTAAATTTCCCGCAGGACAATTCAAAGTCAGCGTACCCGTATTTTCTGGAAGGGTAAAAAAGACAGGTGTCCCCGTCAAGTCAATATTCTGCGATAGGATGGTATTGGTGACGCCTGTCTGCGAATAATCCCAATGTCGCACATCCATAGTTGCACCATAAGATGCTGGAAATGAATAGTTTGCGCTAGCTACTTCGGACAAATCGATATTCGTTCTAGCCCAAAGCATATAGACAAAACTTCCATCTGTTCGTTGATAAGCACCACCTTTCACGCCATTCGGCAAATTTAAGTTATTGGTCTCTGTTTGCGAAAAAGTGGCATCTGCTAATAATTCGGACACTGTCCCATAAGCGATACCTTGCGGCAAAATCTGCGCTTCTCCTGGCATCAAATCATTGATATTTTCATAAAATCCCATGACATCAAAAGAGCCCGTTGCATTGGCGGCGGTAGTTCTTTCTGCAAGCTGCCAGACATGCGTTTGCAAAATACCAATACGAGTAGCATGCACCACTGTTTTCATAATATAATTCTTTTGTAATTCATCCGAACCAAAGGCATTTCCGAAAGGTAATCTAGGAACATCCAATTCGGTGACAATTAATAATTTTTCGGGGTAAGTCGTGCCATCATACCCGTAAGTTCCCAAAAGTACTTTTCGGTCATTGACTCGCTTATCAAACCCTTCGACCGCACCATCAGAATGACGAGTATAAACAAAGCCGCCAATATTATTGTCCCAATATCTAGTGCTGCCATCAATCGAAGGATAGGCATGAAAACCAATCACATCAAAATAGGCTCCTGCCTTCAAAGGGTACTCGGCAGTAACTTGACCTCCATTGGGGTTGTCTGTATTACGCATAACCGCATCCAAAAAAGCATCCGTACCCAAGCCCGATACAACGACAAAATCATCTGGCGAATAAAATTTTACGACTTCATAGGTAATTCTTAGCGTACGAATATAATTTTGGACAGGTGCCCGAATAATGATGTCGCACGGATCAGGGTCATTTTCCCACCAATTGCCGGGTTGGCCAGGCTGTAAAGAGCTTTTATAACCAGACAAATCAAAACCAGGCTCATTCCAGACTTCCCAAAATTTTACATGGTCTCCTACGGTATGAATCAAATCATAGATATATTTTGCCATATAATTATTTTCATTGATGGCGGTTCCATTAGCGCCGCCATCCCAAATCGGCTCATATAAATTAGCAAACATCGTCGTCTCCACGGGGTCACTTGGGCAATAATCAACGGGATCCCGATGATCAGGATGAGCGACACCCACCACTAAGGTATTGTCTTTAATACCCAAAGCAGCATAATATTCATAGACTGGAATCCAATTATTATAGTCCCAAACAATCCCATAATGCTCGGGCAAAGTGCCCCGTACCGCACGCACACCTGCACCTTTTATATCGACTGCCGCATTACCTGCACACAGGTCAGTTAAGTCAAAATTAGTCCAATTACCGCCATAATAGCCAGGATTTACCCCAGAAAGAAAATGCCCTGTATAGGTAGGTATTTGGTCATTAGCAGAGTAGCTTACTTGCGCAAAAAGGCTCGTTGCTACTGCTAAAAAAATGATAATCAGTAGATTACGCATAGTCATAGTGTCTTATTTTTCCCGTAAGGAAGTTCGTCAAAAGAGTGGAAATTTGCAGACAAGCGAGAAGTGAGTGTAAAGATAGGGAAAAGTTGGCAGAAAATAGAGTGTTTTGGGGTTTTTGTTGGATGTGAGATTGCTCAGTTCTACAGAAGGCTTTTTGGCGAGACTCTTGGACTGTCCACCCCCAAATTTGTCTGACCTTTTTTCCTTTTTTTTGGGCTCATGGCAAATTTGACCCCGCCAGTCGGGGTAAAGTCTGTTTATTTTGGTTGATGTGTAAGATTTTGGTTCTTTGCATTCATTTGAACAATTGGACAATTGCGCAATTGAACGATTATTGGAAGGTCAAAAAAGGCGAAAGGGGCTTGGTGGTGAAACCATGAAATTAAACCACCCATCAGCTTACTAGCCAAGTAAAAAGGAAAACGGTAGCAAAGTGGATAGTGTGCCACAAGTCTCCTTTTCTAAGGGAGATTTAGTGGGTTTCAAATAAAAAACTTACACTATCCATTTTGCGGTAATTACTGCACAAAAAATTTCTCTTTGCTTTACCTTTCCCGTGGCGATACTCGCTGCGCTCGTCTCTACATCTTGCAAATTAATTTGCAAGTCCACTCGTTCAGCTTGCTTGACTCGGAGTAATTCGCAAATTTTCAT